>CAIWCQ010000319.1 GCA_903911165.1 uncultured Actinomycetes bacterium
CCGCGCAGCAACACCGCGTTGCCGGATTTGAACGTTAATCCGAACGCATCGACGGTCACGTTGGGTCGGCCCTCGTAGACGATCCCCACCACGCCCAGTGGCACCCGCTGCTGACGGATCTGCAGGCCGTTGGGCAAGGTGCTGCCCCGCAACACCTCTCCGATCGGGTCGGGTAGGCCGGCGACCTGACGCAGCCCCGACGCGATCCCGTCGACGCGTTGCGCATTGAGCGCAAGGCGATCCAGCATGGCCTCGGGCGTACCGGCCCTGCGGGCAGCCGCCAGATCCTCGGCGTTAGCGGCCAGGATCGCCTCGACATGGGCTAACACGGCATCGGCGGCGGAATGCAGGGCCCGGTTCTTGGCCTCCGTCGTCAGCGAGCCGAGGATGCGGGCGGCAACCCGGGCCCGCCGGGCGGCGTCATGCACGGTGGCCCGCACATCGGCGGCCGTCTCGGCGTGCACACTCACCGCTGCAGCGTATCGGTACCCGACCAACCGGAAGGTAGGGGACCAACAAGGCGGTCGGTGATGACTACCATCGCCGGATGAGTACCGGACCGGGGACCGCAACGCTGTTTAGCGGCGGAGTGATCTGGACCGGTAGCGCCGATTCCGATGCGCTCCTGGTCGTCGATGGCATCGTGCGCGCCCTGGGCGATCAGGCACGTGCCCTGGCTTCGGAAACCTCATCGGTGGAAAAAGTCGACCTCGACGGAGGCTTCCTGATGCCGTCCTTCGGTGACGGCCATGCCCACCCGCTCTACGGCGGTCTGGAGGCCGCCGGTCCGCCGGTTCGCGGTTGTCACTCCGTCGACGACGTCGTGCTCGCGGTAAAGCAGTTCGCGGAAGACAACCCCCACCAGGAGTGGATCGTCGGGGCGTCCTACGACAGCAGCCTGGCCTCGGACGGCTTGTTCGACTCACGCTGGCTGGACGCCGCCGTGCCGGATCGGCCGGTGGTGTTGCGGGCCTGGGACTACCACACCATGTGGTGTAACTCGGTGGCGATCGAACGAGCCGGCATCACCGCCAACACATCGGACCCGGTGCTCGGTGAGATCCCGCATCGCGCCGATGGTTCAGTTCTCGGGACCTTGCGCGAGTGGGGCGCAACCGATCTGGTCTCAGCAGTCATGCCGGTCCGTGATGAGAAGACGCGGATCGCCGCTCTGGGCGCCGCCGCCGACTACTTCTTGGCTCGCGGTGTCACCTGGGTGCAGGACGCGTGGGTCGAACCGGCTGATGTCGCGACCTACCTCAAGGCGGCCCGCGCCGGCGCCCTGCGGATGCGGTTCAACCTCGCGCTCTACGCCGATCCGCGCTACTTCGATGCGCAGGTGGCGCAGTTCGCCGAATCGAGGCGCCACGTTGAGCAGACCGGCTCACCGCTGCTGACTGCGAACACGGTGAAGTTCTTCGCCGACGGCGTCATCGAGAACGAGACCGGTGCTCTACTCGCGCCCTACTGTTCGGGCCTACACAGTCACGGCATGCGTACCTGGGAGGGCGATTCGCTGGCTGAGGCTGCCCGCCGCGTCGATGAGTTGGGTCTGCAGATCCATATCCATGCCATCGGCGACGCCGCGATCCGCCAGGCGCTCGACGCGATCGAGTACACGGTCACGCACAACCCCGATCGCGACCGACGGCCCGTCATCGCGCACGTTCAACTCGCCGATGACGCCGATCTCGGCCGGTTCGCTGAACTCGGCGTCATCCCGAATATGCAGCCGCTGTGGGCTCAGATGGATGCCCTCATGACGGCGCTGACCGTGCCGCGACTCGGCGTCGAGCGCTCCGACAAGCAGTACCGGATGCGCTCCCTGACCATCGCTGGCGCACCGCTGGCGATGGGATCGGACTGGCCAGTGTCCTCCGGCGCACCGCTCGACGGGATCGCGGTGGCGGTGTCGCGGCGCACCGAGAAGGGCGAACCCGAGGGCGGCTGGACACCGCATGAGATCCTGCCGATCGAAGATGCACTTGCGGCCTACACGGCCGGGGTGTCGTATCAGGCGTTCGCCGAGGGGAATTGGGGAAAGATCGTTCCCGGCACCAGTGCGGACCTGGTCTGGCTGGACGCAGATCCGCGAGCGACGCCGGCACTTGAGCTACCCGCCGTGACCGTGCGCGCAACATACCTCCAGGGCCAAGCGGCCTACTCGGCATCTGCCTGAGCTGACGGCACGTGGGGTTTAACGGCGCTGGACTTCGGTAACAAACCAGTCAAGGCCCGCGTGGCCCGGAGCGATCGGGCGCGCGCCGTTGCTAGTTTTCGAGTCGATGTGGCGACAGAGAGCAGTAGACACCTGGACCGCGCGAGCCCACCGGCTCGTCGCGGCATTCGGCGCG
>CAIWCQ010000320.1 GCA_903911165.1 uncultured Actinomycetes bacterium
CTGCATCGCCATGGTGATCATCTGGAATGACCTGGCCTGTGGCGACCGGGAGGCCGCCGCGGTGCTGGTCGCTTTGAACTCGGTGTTCCAGGTCGTCATGTTCGCGGTGCTGGGCTGGTTCTACCTCTCGGTACTGCCTGGCTGGTTGGGGCTGGAGCAGGCCTCGATCGCAACGTCGCCGTGGCAGATCGCCAAGTCGGTGCTGATCTTCCTGGGCATCCCCCTGCTGGGCGGCTACCTGTCGCGCCGACTCGGGGAGAAGGCCAGGGGCCGGCAGTGGTACGAGGCCACGTTCCTGCCCAAGATCGGTCCGTGGGCGCTCTACGGGCTGCTGTTCACGATCGTGATTCTCTTTGCGCTCCAAGGCGATCAGATCACCAGCCGGCCGTGGGACGTCGCCCGCATCGCACTACCACTGCTGGCCTACTTCGCCGTGATGTGGGGCGGCGGATTCCTGCTCGGGGCGGCGCTGGGCCTGGGTTACGCCCGCACCACCACCCTTGCCTTCACCGCAGCGGGCAACAACTTCGAACTGGCGATCGCGGTGGCCATCGCCACCTACGGCGCGACCTCCGGACAAGCCCTAGCCGGGGTGGTCGGCCCGCTGATCGAAGTGCCGGTACTGGTCGGGCTGGTGTACGTGTCACTGGCTCTGCGGAAACGCTTTACTACTCCGAGCTGAAAGGCCCTCCCCCATGACTTCTCGGCCCCGTGTGTTGTTCGTCTGCATCCACAACGCCGGACGTTCCCAAATGGCCGCCGGTTTTCTGCGCGACATCGCCGGGGATGCCGTCGAGGTCCGCTCCGCCGGCAGTGATCCGGGTCCCCGCATCAATCCGGCGGCCGTGGAGGCGATGGCCGAAGTCGGCATCGACATCTCCGATCAGTCACCGACACTGTTGACCCATGAGGCGGTCGAGACCTCCGATGTGGTGATCACGATGGGATGTGGGGACGCCTGCCCGATCTTCCCCGGAACCAGCTACCGCAACTGGGAACTCGATGACCCAGCCGGCAAGGGCGTCGACGCGGTACGGCCCATCCGCGACACGATCCGTTCTCGCGTCACGGCTTTGGTCAACGAGCTTCTTTAGCGTGCGCACCACCTGCTAATCGGCCGCAGCTCGAACGGCCCATACTCTAGCCGTGCACATCGGTCGGCGCGGGTACGCCTTTGCGCTGCTGGCCTATGCCTTCGCCGCCATCATGCTCGGCACCACGATGCCCAGCCCCATGTATGCGCTGTACGCCGATCACCTGGACTTCGCGGTGGCCGAAACCACGGTGATCTACGCGGCCTACGCCGGTGGTGTGCTGGCCGCGCTGCTGATCTTCGGCAGTTGGTCAGACGCGGTAGGGCGTCGGCCAATGCTGCTGGCCGGCACGCTGTGCGCGCTGGCCAGCGCAGCGGTCTTCCTGAATGCCGATTCGATAGCTCTGCTGTTGGTAGGCCGGGTGCTGTCGGGGTTGTCGGCGGGGCTGTTCACCGGGACGGCGACGGCCGCGGTGATCGAAGCGGCCCCGCCCAGCTGGCGCACCCGCGCCCCCGCGGTGGCCACGATCGCCAACATGGGCGGGCTGAGCAGTGGACCGATCCTGGCCGGACTCTTGGTGCAGTACGGACCGGCGCCACTGCAAACTCCCTTCGTGGTGCACATCGTTCTGGTTGTGCTGGCCGCCGGAGCTGTGCTCGCTGTCCCGGAAACCTCCAGCCGCACCGGGAAGGTTCGGCTGCAAAGCCTGTCGGTGCCCGCACAGGTGCGGCCGGTATTCGTCATCGCAGGGCTGGCGGCCTTCGCAGGATTCTCCGTCGTAGGGCTGTTCGCAGCGGTCGCGCCGGCATTCGTCGCCAACGTCATCGGCATCGATAACCACGCGGTGGCCGGGCTCACCGCCGGGTCCCTCTTCGCCGCGTCGGCAGTCGCGCAGATCTTCGCGGTCCGTATTCCGCCACGGCGCGCGGTCGCTATGGGGTGCGCCATACTCGTGGCCGGGATGCTTGTTCTCGCTGCGGCTCTTCACTTTTCGTCACTGCTGGGACTGATCGCAGCCTCAGTGGTGTCCGGTATCGGTCAGGGCATCAGCTTCAGCCGCGGGCTGGCGGACGTCGTCGGAGTTACACCAACGGAATGTCGCGCCGCAGTCGGCTCCGCCTACTTCGTGGTTTCCTACATCGCGATCTCCGTACCCGTGATCGGAGCGGGTCTGGCCGCGCAGGTCTGGGGTCTGCGTACCAGTGGCATGATCTTCGCGGTGCTGGTCGGGGTGCTCGCGGCGGCCTGTCTCGTTGCGATCCTGCGCCAGGAGTCGCGGACGGTCGAGCCGGATGTATCGGTCTGACGACGTCGTGAGGCCGACGGAAAGCCCCGGTCTTCGTAAAACAAGCCGTCATCGAAACGGCGACCGGTAGCGTCGGGCCCC
>CAIWCQ010000321.1 GCA_903911165.1 uncultured Actinomycetes bacterium
ACCGCATCAAAGCGCCGCCGGTTATACAGATTGGTCAAGGGATCGTGCAGGGAGAATTCCTGCAACTGATCATGCGACGACCTGACCTGCGCCATCCTCGGGGTGCCGCCGGCCGATCTGATCGATCTGCTGGACCGGCACTCCGGACTGTCCCGCGGCGACCCCCGTCTTGAGACCCTCGAGCTGGCCCGACCGATCGGCCGCATGGTTTCACCGCTATCGATGTCACCCAAGGTGCCGCCGAAGGGTCGGTTCATCTACGCGGGCGTGGCCGACCGGATCGTCCACCCCCGCAAACAGGTGCTCGCCCTCTGGGAGCACTGGGGCAGGCCCGACATCGGGTGGTACCACGGCGGACACACCGGATTCTTCGAATCCAGGCCGGTTCAGCGCTACGTCGACGCCGCGGTGTTTCAGTCCGGACTCCGCGACGCCACTTCTCAACCGAAGGGGAAGGGTAAACCGGAACGGTAGCGGTCCTCACGCTACGAGGATGTAGCCGTCTTCACGCTTCGAGGATGGCGGTCACGCCCTGGCCGCCGGCGGCGCAGATCGAGATCAATCCGCGCACCGGGCCAGAGGTATGCGCCTTCTTCTCGGCGAGTTGTTTGGCTAACTGGGCCACGATCCTGGCCCCGGTGGCCGCGAACGGATGGCCGGTGGCCAGCGATGAGCCGTTGACGTTCAACTTGCTGCGATCGATCGACCCCAGCGCGGAGTCCAGCCCCAACCGCCCGGTGCAGTACTCGTCGGATTCCCAGGCCTGCAGATGCGCCAGCACCACCGAGGCGAATGCCTCATGAATCTCGTAGAAATCGAAGTCGCCCAACCGAAGTCCGTTGCGGGCCAGCAGTCGTGGCACGGCATAGGTCGGTGCCATCAGCAGACCATCGGTGCCGTTGACGTAATCCACCGCGGCGGTCTCGGCGTCGACGAAGTAGGCCAGCGGGGTCAGCGAGTTCGCCTGTGCCCAGTCCTCGCTCGACAGTAGCGCCACCGAGGCACCGTCGGTCAGCGGCGTGGAATTACCGGCGGTCATGGTCGCGTCGCCGGCCTTCACTCCGAACGCCGGCCGCAACTTCGCAAGCTTCTGCGCGGTGGAGTCAGGCCGCAGGTTGTCATCGCGGTAGAGACCGAGGAACCCGGTGACGAGATCATCGAAGAATCCTCGGTCATAGGCGGCCGCGGCATTGCGGTGGCTGGCCGCGGCCAACTCATCTTGATCAATTCGTTTGATGCCCATCTGTTTGGCGGTGATCGCGGCGTGCTCACCCATGGACAAACCGGTTCGCGGCTCCCCGTTGGTGGGGATCTCGACACCGAGTGCCGCCGGCACCCGGCCGGCCAACTTGATCCTCTCGAGTGTGGAACGCGAGCGCCGCACCGCCAGCAGCGACCGCCGTAGGTTGTCCCCCAAGCCGATCGGGGCGTCCGAGGTGGTGTCCACACCGCCGGCGGCGGCCACCTCGTAGCGGCCCGCCGCGATACCGTCGGCGGCGGCGATCGTCGCCTGCAAGCCCGTTCCGCAGGCCTGCTGCAGATCGAACGCCGGGGTGTAGGGCGACAGTGGGCTACCCAGCACGCATTCGCGCATCAGGTTGAAGTCCCGGCTGTGTTTGAGGACCGCACCGCCGATCACCGCGTCGAGTCGCTCGCCCTCGAGTCCGAAACGATCCGCCAGACCCGTCAGCACGGCGGTGAACATGTCCTGGTTCGAGGCTTGGGCATAGGCGCCGTCGGATCGCGCGAACGGAATGCGGTCGCCACCGAGGACGGCGACCCTGCGACGTTTCGTTGTGGCCACGTTCGGCAAGACTAGACCCGTCCGGGCCGTGCCACCTGCACTCTGGCGTACGTTATCGAACGTGGCTTCCGACCTCGTCTCCCAGGTGATCACGTCCGCGCCGGGGTCGTTCCTGGCCAAACAGTTCGGCCTGCCGGCACCGGAGACCTTGCGGCGCTACCGGCCCGGCGAGCCGCCGCTGACCGGCGCGCTGCTGATCGGCGGCGACGGCCGGTTAGCCGAGGCGTTGCGGGCAGCACTGGCCGACGACTACGACATTGTGGGAAACAATCTCGGCGGACGCTGGGCGGACACCTTCGGCG
>CAIWCQ010000322.1 GCA_903911165.1 uncultured Actinomycetes bacterium
GGGGTCGTAATAAAAAACTGGGCAACGATCATCCCTTTAACCGTAAATAACCAGCCCCATTCGCCAAAGGGACCGCTACGCGATAAGATTAAATAGACCGAGACCCGCTTTCTTTTGTGGAGGGAGACCGGTGCCATCAGGGAAATAGGCGTTGTCGTCACCACGATGTCCACCGGGTCGGTCACTGCAAATCTCAGATACCAGTACGAACAGGGTCCGACCTATTTATCTATTTACATGTCGGGCGCCAGCACGGGGGTTGCCACATCCGACGTACGCATCACGACAGACGGCAGGACGCGTAAAGTCATCGACGTGACGGAGCCGACCAAGGAGTTCCTGTACGACGCCCGCGGGAACATCGTGCAGAAGCGCGAGTACGTCATTACTTCTTATTCCGCAGTAGAGAACCAGACGCGTTTCCTGTGCGCTGCCGGCAAACCGGTGGCGGAGCGCTTCCGCAGCGGTAGCAACCCTTTGGGCGTCGTTATCACTAACTGGTCTGCGTGGGCGGATACCGGGTCCGGGGACATCATGGCCCACGAGCCCATCGATGCGAGCTACCCGCAGTCCTCCGAACTCCAGCACACGGTGATTGCGGGCGAGACGCTGCGCTCGCTGTCAACGCAGTACTACGGCACGCCTGATCTGTGGTTCGTGATTGCCGAGGAAAACGGCCTCACCGGCAGCGAGATGCTCGCTGCCGGCGCGCGTATGGTGGTGCCGGGCACCACCGACAACAACTATCGCAACGCCGAGAATTACTCGGTTTACAAGCCCGGCGACATCGTTGGCAGCGTGCTTCCCGGTATACCGTCCGCGGCGCAAACCGCATCCGATGACGGCTGCCTGTTGCAGGGCGCGATCATCACGCTCATCGTGGTCATCGCGATCGCAGCGATTGCGGCAACCATCCTCACGGCCGGTGCGCTCGCGCCGGTGTTTGCGGCGGGGGCGGCGGCTGCCGCAGGAACTGGTGGTGGCGTCATCGCTGGCGTGGTGGTGGCGTCCACCGCAGCAGGGGTTGCTGCCATTGTCGTCGGCGTTGCCGCCAGCGTGGTGGCCGGGGTTGTGATCGCGGCGGCTGCCTCTGCGCTGATCCAGGCCTCCCTGATCGGATTCGGGGTCCAGAAAGAGTTCGACGTTGACCAGTTCAAGGGTGACCTCGTCGCGGGCGCCCTCGGGGGGCTTGCTGCGGGTGTTGGTAGCGCGGTGAGCACGATCGCTGTTCTCAGCAGAACCGCGCAGATTGTGGCGGTTGTTGCAGTGGCAGCTCTCGAGGCGGGCGCCGAGGCCGCTGGCCAGGCCGTAACCGGTCGCGGCACCATCAATCCCGAAAATGCCTGGATGATAGGTGCGGCCGGTGCGGGCGGCCTGCTGGGCGGGGTGGGGGACGTTTATTCGCGGTCGGCGAAAGCAGCCAAGGCGGCCGTCACGGCGACGAAGAAGATCGACGATGTGGCGGATGCGGGCGAGGCAGGGGTCAAAGCGTCCAGGTTCGTCGAGGTTCTTTCCACCGGGAGACTGGGGAATGCCGCGAAAAACTGGGCTGACGGCAAGTTGGCGAAACTGGACGATCTGCGCAAATGGAACGAAGGCGTGGAACTGA
>CAIWCQ010000323.1 GCA_903911165.1 uncultured Actinomycetes bacterium
GCCGCGACTTCGAAGTACACGTGTCCGTGCCCGTGCCCGGTCGACCCGGTGATCACGACGAACGCCGACCACAGGTAGGCGGCCAGGGTTCCGATCGACACCAGGGTGTCCATCGTGGACGTGCCGTGCCGGGCACTGTTCAGCGCCGCTGTGTGGAACGGGTACCCGCCCCAGAACACAATCGGCGTGGCCAATGCGAGAACCACCCATTGCCAGCCGGGGAACTGAGCGGCCATCACCATCGACAGCGCCACCACCGGCACCGCGAGGATGGTCGAGCCGATCAGCCGGGGCCGCAACTGCTCCTCGGGCAGATCGTGGTTCATGTGGTCGCCGTGGTTCATGGGTGAGTGGTGCGCATGGTCGATCACCGACGCGCGGTAACCGGTGGAGGCGACCGCGCGGATCAGGTCCTCGGTACCCACCGAGGGAGCATGCTCGACATGGGCCTGTTCGACCGCGAAGTTGACGGTGGCCGCCACCCCGTCGAGACCGTTGAGGCCACGTTCGATCCTGGCCGCGCAGGATGAGCAGGTCATTCCGCTCAACTGCAGGTCCGTGATCGTCATGATCCGGACTATACCCCTAGGGGGTATATGTGTCGAGGGTGATCTGCGGCACCCGCCGCCGCAACCCGGCCACGCCATAGATCGCCAGGACGCCGGCCACAGTGGCCAGCACCAGACCCAGAACCATCATCGGTGGGTCATAGACCACCGAGACGGTGGACGGCTGCCCCTCGGTCACCGGAGCCACCTCGACCAAGCTCCTGACCTGCGCCCAGCACAGCGCCGCACCCGCCGCCGCGACCACGGCCGCGATGAGTTGTGCGGCGTGACGCACCGGGCCTTTGTCCGGCGGCATGACCGGGCCGGGGGCGGTCATCAGGTCTCGACAAGTTTGGTCAGCGCGGCCCGCAACGCCTCATCATCACGAGCCCAGGCTTGCGCGGTGCGATCGTTTGCCAACTTCAGCCCGATCCCGGTGCGGCCTTTGGGCACGCCGTTCAATTCACCGAGGGTGCGGGCCTCCTGCCATGGCTCAATCTGTTCGCCGGATTTCACGGAGTGCTCGGCCTCCGGGTACACCAGGAGAATCTGGCCGATGGGCAGCGTCTCGGTGCCCTGACGCAAGGTCTGCGCGGTCAGTTCCACACTGGTGTGCAGCCGTGCCGCCCGGACCTGCAGTGCCAGCACCGAACACATCATCACCAAGAAGAACAGCGGCACCGTGGCGCGGAATCCGAGGCCGGCGCCGTACTGAACGAAGACCATCGCAAGCCCGCCCGCCACGCCCAACCACAGCCAGTGCCAACTTGCCCCGTTCTCATAGAACAGCACCGGGCCGTCGGGGTCAGGGCTGGCCGGCTCGGGGCTCTCCGGGCCGGGGCTGGCCGGCTCGGGGCTGTCCGGTAGGGATTCGCTCGCATCCATGATCGACATGAGCTTATCGCCCGATCAGCGGGTGAAGAACCCCTGCGAGTCAGGGCGGTGCAGCAGGTAGATGCCACCGCCGATGAGCACCGATCCGATGATGCCGGTCACGGCGAACACCACCGCGCCCGTCGGTTCACGCGCCGCACCCAGCAGGCTCGCCAGCGTGTAGAAGATGGTGGCCAGGCCACCGCCGGTCAGCAGCGAGCGGGCCCAGCGGTACCCGGAACGCATCAGGACCAGCAAGGTCACCACGACCGCGCCCACGGCCAGGATGAACACGATGCCGAGGAGGCCCAGATACTTCGAGCCGACGGCCTTGGCCGCGTCTGTGGCGGTGGCGGTGGTGACGACGTCGACGATCTGTCCGATCAGCAGCAGCGACAGCGCTGCCAGCCACAGCCAGAAACCAGTGTCGACATCGGTGGGCCGACTCGGCGCACCGGTGGGCGGTTGCGCTCTCACGCCAGCCAGCCTGCCGCGTCGGCGGCGAAGTAGGTCAGCACGATGTCGGCACCGGCCCGTCGGATGCTGATCAATGACTCCAGAGCGGTGGCGCGCTTATCGATCCAGCCGTTCGCGGCCGCGGCGGCAATCATCGCGTACTCACCGGAGACCTGATATGCCGCCACCGGCACCGGAGAGATCTCCGCAGCGGCGCGCACAATGTCGAGATAGGCCATCGCCGGCTTGACCATGATGATGTCGGCGCCCTCGGCGACGTCGAGGTTGATCTCCCGCATCGCCTCACGGGCGTTCCCGGTGTCCTGCTGGTAAGTCCGCCGATCGCCGGTCAGACCCGAGGAAACCGCTTCCCGGAAAGGCCCATAAAACGCCGAGGCGAACTTCGCCGCGTAGGCCAGGATCGCCACGTGCGCATAACCGGCGGCGTCGAGTCCGGCACGGATTGCAGCCACCTGACCGTCCATCATGCCGCTGGGGCCGACGACGTGCGCACCCGCGTTCGCCTGGGCGACAGCGAGTTTGACGTACTGGGCATTGGTGGCGTCGTTGTCGACCCGGCCCGATTCATCGACGATTCCGCAGTGGCCGTGGTCGGTGAACTCATCGAGGCAGGTGTCGGCCATCACGACCGTGGCATCACCGAGGTCCGCGGCCAAGTCGGCAAGCGCACGATTGAGAATCCCGTCGGGACGCAGACCACTCGAGCCGGCGGCATCTTTATCCTCCTCGCGCGGCACACCGAAGATCATCAGTGCGCCGACACCGGCCGCGACGGCATCAGCGGCAGCAGCACGAAGTGATGCCCTGGTGTGCTGAACAACACCGGGCATGGCGGAAATCGGCCGAGGCTCGTCGATACCGTCGGCGACAAACATCGGTAGCACCAAATGCCTTGGCTCCAAGGAGGTTTCGGCCACCAGACGGCGCATGGCCGCAGTGGACCGCAGCCGGCGCGGGCGTTCGGCGGGAAACGACATGGCGGCAGCCGTTGCCCTACCGGCGTCGACTCTTCTTGCGCGGCGGCGGCAGTGCGCCCTCTGCGCGCAACCGCGCGGCATGTTCAGCCAGCGCGTCGACCAGTGGGCCGACGGCAGCGGTTTCCGGTTGAACGTCGACGCGCAAACCGAATTCCGCGGCGGTCTCGGCAGTCTTGGGCCCGATGCACGCGACGATGGTGCGGGAGTGCGGCTTGCCGGCGATTCCGACAAGGTTGCGCACCGTCGAGGAGGAGGTGAAGCAGACCGCGTCGAATCCACCGGTCTTGATCATCTCCCGGGTCTCGGCCGGCGGCGGCGCGGCACGCACCGTGCGGTACGCCGTGACGTCCTCGATCTCCCAGCCGCGCTCGCGCAGTCCCTCCGAGAGGGTCTCGGTGGCGATGTCGGCGCGCGGCAGCAGCACCCGGTTGACCGGATCGAAAATGCTGTCGTAGTCGGGGAAATCGTCGAGCAGGCCCAGCGAGGACTGCTCACCGGAGGGCACCAACTCGGGGCTGATACCGAAGGCCCGAACCCGTTCGGCCGTCGCTTCACCCACGCAGGCGATCTTCACACCGGAGAACGCCCGCGCGTCGAGGCCGAACTCGGCGAACTTCTCCCACACCGCACGGACGGCGTTGGTCGAGGTGAACACCACCCACTGGAAGCGCCCGTCGACCAAACCTTTGACGGCCCGCTCCATCTGGGCGGGGCTGCGCGGCGGTTCGACGGCGATGGTCGGCACCTCCACCGGTAGCGCGCCATGGGCGGTCAGACGATCGCTCATCTCACCGGCCTGATCCTTCGTCCGCGGCACCAGCACCGTCCAGCCGTAGAGCGCCCTGCTCTCCCACCAGTTCAGCTTGGCCCGGCTGGTCACGGTGCGACCGACGGTCACCACCAGCGGACCGGCCAGCGGTCCGGCCGGGTCGCCGGCACCCGGCGCGGCGCGATCAGTCAGCCCGCGCAGCGTGGACTCCACCGAACGCTGCGCACAGCTGGTGCCCTCGGCGGTCACCACGCACGGCGTCGACTCGGCCAGGCCGAACTCGATGAGTGTGCGGGCCGCCTCGGCCAGGTGCGAAACGGTGGCGGTGAGGATCAGTGGACCGGGCGCAGCGGCCAGCGCCGCCCAATCGACCTCGCCGCGCACGTCGGCGACGGTGTGGGTGGACCCCAGCGGCAAGCCGGCGTAGGTCGGCACGGCGACGGTGGCCGGCAGGCCGGGCACGATATCGAAGGCCAGGCTGGTCCGCGACACCGCGTTGACCTCGGTGATGACCGAATCGACCGAGAGTGGGTCGCCGGCGACGAGACGCACCACGTCGGCACCGGACCTGGCCTCGGCGAGCAAAATCTTGGCGACCTCGGCGGGCTCACCCAGTGCGGGCCGGATATCCGGGCCGGCCGCGACCGTCTGCTCGGTCGGGTCCGCGCCGTCCGCACCTCCGCTCGGCGCCGGGGCCGGGCCCACTGCGGGCCCGAGTGCACTGCCGACGACGTTCAGCACGGCCGCAGGCACATCCGGATCGGTGAACACACACGTGGCGTTGGCCAGTACGGTGCGCGCACGTGTCGTCAGCAGACCGGGGTCCCCCGGTCCCGACCCGACGAACGTGATGCGTCCCGGCTTCGGCTTGCGCCCGCGACCATTTCCGCTAGCAGTCATCTCCACTCCCGCCTACCGCTCATCGCGGCCGGCCGACATGACCTCCCGCGCGCCCAACTCGAACAACTCCGCGGCCACTCGCAGCCCAAGCGCTGCGGGCCGGCCGGGGTCGCCGATGCCGGACGCACGGATCACCTCGGATCCGTCCACCGCCGCCACGCACCCGCGCAGCGACATCTCGTCGAAGACGCGGCCGTCCTCATCGATGGACTCGACCACCTCGGCGATCGCGCCCACCGGTGCGGAGCAACCCGCCTCCAGTTCGGCCAACAGGGTTCGCTCCGCGGTGACCGCGGCGCGAGTGTCGGGGTCATCGAACCCCGCCAGCATCGCCGCGAGCCCGGAATCACCCGCGCGACACTCCATCGCGAGCGCTCCCTGGGCTGGCGCCGGCAGCATCTGCACCGGCTCCAGCGTCTCGGTGACGTCACCGAGACGACCGATGCGAGCCAGACCCGCACGGGCCACCACGATGGCGTCGAGATCACCGCTACTTACCCTGTTCAACCTGGTGTCAAGGTTGCCTCGTAGGGGGCGGATTTCCAAACCGAGACCCAGTGCTCTAAGCTGCGCGGCCCGTCGCACCGACGAGGTACCGATCACCGATCCGACCGGTAACTCGCCGAGCACCAGACCATCCCGGGCCACCAGGGCGTCGCGGGCGTCCTCCCGGCGCGGTACGGCCGCGATAAGGAAACGCTCGTCGGCGGCGGTCGGCAGGTCTTTGTAGGAGTGCACGGCCATGTCGACCTCGCCGGCGGCGATCGCCTCCCGCAGTGCCGCGGTGAACACCCCCACGCCAATCTCGGCCACCGGCCCGGC
>CAIWCQ010000324.1 GCA_903911165.1 uncultured Actinomycetes bacterium
ACGAACGAAAGCCGCAGGCGCAGGCGTTCGCCCGCACGGGATACCGTGCGGACGGCACCGGTCAGCGGCGACTCGAAACGGGCGGTATTGTCGAGATACTGGATCTCGCTCGCGGCCGGGATACAGGCCGGCGGGAAGAATAGATCGGTCACTTAGGCCCTCCCGAACGCGCCGCGGGCCCAGTCGTCATTGATGGCCTTGCGCGCCATCTCCACCGCACGGCGGTTTGACGCCTCGAGGATCGCCGGCAACTGCTTCACGAGTTCCTGGGTTGCGCCACGGGCGTCGATGTGGTTCGAGATGTTGACGACAGACCCGCCAGCGCCATTCGGGATGATCGTTCCCGACTGCGACGGCATGAACAACTCAGGACCGCGCTCGCCGACGAGGTAGGGCGTGCCGGCAGAGACGGGTCCGCCGCCAGCCTTGCCCGCGAAAAATGCACCGGCAGCCGATACCCAGGCATTACTGGAACCCGACATCGAACTGCCGAGCCACTTGAACACCTGCGAAGCGGCCATCTCGGCGATCATGCGGCGCAGGGTGTCGATGAGGCCCTTCAGCATCCCGTCGAGTCCATCCTTGAACGGGTCGAACAGGAACTGGGCGAGGCTGTCCTGCATGTTGCGCGCCGCCTGTTCGGCGAAGGCGGACCATACTGGGATTTCGCCTTCGATCGCTTCTCTAATGTGCCGTAGCTGCTCGTCCATCTCGATCTCGAACTTGCGACTCATCTCGAGCGACGGTGTGCCCATTTCCGAGTCGACCGCCGTTAGCAGGCCAAGACTCTGCAGTTCGTAGGCGCGCATGGCCTTGGCAGCTTCCTCGGCTGCAGCGATCATCGGCGCGGCCAGTTTCCTGCCGAGGTCTGGCGCCGCGGCGTCCGTCTGCTGCGCGGTGTCGTCCCAGATGTCGAGTAACTTGGTGACCTCCGCCTCCATGTTCGCCCGACCATCTGCCGAGAGTTCTCCGAGAATCGACCACATCTCGGCAAACGAATTGCTGGGCTTGAACGCCGCCAGCAGGCCGCCGATCGTCTTGCCCAGTTCGGACAGCGTGAACCGCACGATCTCCGCGCCGGTCAGCATGATCCGCAGGAACCGGGTGGCGGTATCGACCGCCTCTGCCATCGATTCGCTGGCCGTCTTGGCGTTCAGAAATCCGCCGGCCAGGGCATTCAGCGTCGGCAGCATCGCCGAAGCGAGTTGTCGCTGGAATCCCTGGAAGGCCCCGGTCAGCAGTCCGACCCGGTCCTTGAATTCATCCGCGCCCTTGGCGGCTGCCGTGGTCATGGTGTAGCCGACCGCGTCGGCCCACTTCGCCATTTCCTGCAGGCCCTTGGCACCCTCATTGAGGATCGGCAACCACTCGGCGCCACTCCGACCCAGGAACGCCTGAGCGAGCGCGACCTTGTTGGCACTGTCCTCGAAGGTCGCGAACTTGTCCGCCACCTCGGAGAGAATGTCCGCCGTGTCCTTGAGCGATCCGTCCGTATTCTTGACGGAGACACCGATGGCCCGGAAGGCGTCGGCC
>CAIWCQ010000325.1 GCA_903911165.1 uncultured Actinomycetes bacterium
AAATCGGGTTCATGTCACGGGTCTGCGGCGATGCGGACTCCCCGCGTTCGGCGAGTTCGGCTCGCACGGCGGCGAAGAACTCCGAGGGGATGGCGCAGACGAACCGCGGCCAGGTGTAGCGGGAGTTCCAGTCGTGGTGGATGTCGGTGACCCAGGCGTTCGGCGGGGTGTAGTCGGTGCCGACCGGAAGCAGCACGTTGCGGGTCAGCGCGACTGACTTCAGTTCGCGGAACAACGTGTAGGTGGCGTCCTCGGCCTCGGCCAGCGACGTCGAGGAGTCCATCCACCACCCGCCGGCGTAGTGCGCCGGCATGTAGTGGGTCAGCAGGCCCACACCCGAGGGGGCGATCCACTCGAACTCGCTGCGGAACTGCATGCGCCGCGGATCTCCGTTGTGTCCGTCTTTGTCGCCGGCCATCGGCCCCCACTGGTGATACGGCCCGCGCGCCCACGACGACGACGTCAGACCGGCGTCGGCGGCCATCCCGGGGAACTGCGGGTCGTGGCCGAACACGTCGAGTTGCCAAGCGGTGGCCGGATCCGCCCCGAGCACGTCGCGCTGAAAGCCGATGCCGTGGACGAAGTTTCGGATCGCGGTCTCGGGTCCGGTGAGGTTGGTGTTGGGTTCGTTGTAGGTGCCGCCCATCACCTCGATTCGACCCTCGGCCAGGAAGCGCAGTAGGTCGGCGCGGTCTTCGGGGTGGGCGTCGAAGTAGGGCTTGAGGTAGTCGACTTCGGCGAGGACGAACTTGTAGACCGGTTCGCGCCGCGCCATCTCCAGGTGCGCGGCCACCAATGCGAAAGCGTTGTGTTGGCGGCACCGGCCGGGCGGGTCCTCAATCCACACGCTGGTGTAGGCGGCCTGGGTGTTCCACCACACCGGGTCGTAGTGGAAGTGGCTGATCATGTGCATGGTCCAACCCGGTTCGGCGACGGTGAACTCAAAATCGAACTCCGCGGTTCCGGCCTGCACCCGGGCCGCTCGCTGTTGCCCCGGCACCGGGTCCACCACGCGCACCGGCACCTCGAGCACACCGTCGGCGGCCGTGGCGGTCACCGGGTCGCTGCTCAGCCCGTCCCCGGCGATCACGACCGCCACAGGATCGCCGGTATAGCCCACCCGGACCACCTGAAGCGGGGCATCGGGGTCTCCGACGAACAGTTCGGTCGATTGCGCCGAGGTCACCTGCACGTCGGCAAATCTACCCGCGTCACACTTACCGGCGCGGTGTGACCGGCGTCCCCCGCCCGCCCCAGAAATTAGGGGTCCACCAGCCCCGACTGGCAGAATGTCCCACCATGAGTTCCACAGATCGCCAGGTCGCCAAGCTCGATCGGGTGCCGCTGCCGATCGAGGCGGCCCGGGTGGGCGCCACCGGATGGCAGATCACCCGCACTGGCGCCCGGGTGCTGGCCAAGCTCGCCACCAAGGGCTCCCTGAGCGACAAGGTGCTGCGCGAGGTCCCGCAGGCCTTCGCCGACCTCGGCCCCACCTACGTCAAGTTCGGCCAGATCATCGCCTCCAGCCCCGGCGCGTTCGGCGAGGGCCTGTCCAAAGAGTTCCGCAGCCTGCTCGACTCGGTGCCCCCGGCCAACACCGCCGAGGTACACAAACTGTTCAAGACCGAACTCGGCGCCGACCCGGCGGAGTTGTTCGCCTCCTTCGACGACGAGCCGTTCG
>CAIWCQ010000326.1 GCA_903911165.1 uncultured Actinomycetes bacterium
AGCCGGGTCCAATGCCGCACCATGCCGATCTGGCTGAGCGTGAACGACACGAAAACACCCACGATGTAAAGCTGGATCAGTGCCGTGACCTCGGCATCGAACGCGACAACGAACGCGATCGCCGCCAACGCGAGAAACACGATCCCGTTGGAGAACGCCAACCGGCCGCCCCTGGTGTGCAACTGCCGGGGTAGGTAGCGATCCTGGGCCAGGATTGACCCGAGCACCGGGAAACCGTTGAACGCGGTATTGGCCGCCAGGATCAGGATCAGCGCGGTGACGCCGGTGATCAGATACAGGCCGAGCGGAAAATCGCGGAAGATCGCGTCGGCCAATTGGGCCACCAGGGTCTTCTGGCGGTAACCATCCGGTGCGCCGATGAGTTGCTCAGCGGGGTTATGGGCAACTTTCACACCGGTTTCGATGGCCAGCGTGATCATGCCCATGAACATCACCACCGCAATACCGCCCAGCATGGCAAGTGTGGTCGCGGCGTTGCGCGACTTGGGCTTGCGAAACGCCGGAACGCCGTTGCTGATCGCTTCGACACCGGTCAGCGCCGCGCAACCAGAGGAAAACGCTCGGGCCACCAGGAACACCAGGGCAAAGCCCATGACGTCGCCGTGTTCGGAGCGCAACTCAAACCCCGCCGACTCCGCCTGCAGATCGCGGTCCATCCCGAAGATCTGGATGAAACCCCACGCCAGCATGCCGAACATGCCAGCCATGAAGGCGTAAGTAGGAATGGCGAACGCGGTGCCCGACTCGCGGATTCCGCGCAGATTGACCGCCGTCAACAGCACGATGGCGGTCACTGCAAACGCCACTTTGTGCTGGGCGATGAAGGGCACCGCCGAACCGATGTTGGACATCGCCGAGGCCATCGACACGGCCACCGTCAACGTGTAATCGACCATCAGCGCGCTGGCCACGGTCAATCCGGCGGTCGGGCCGAGGTTGGTGGTGACCACCTCGTAGTCGCCGCCACCGGAGGGGTAGGCGTGCACGTTCTGCCGGTAGGAGGCCACCACCACCAACATGACCAGCGCCACCGCCAGGCCGACCCAGGGCGCCATCACCAGTGCGGACAGGCCTGCCACCGACAGCACCAGGAAGATTTCCTCGGGTGCGTACGCCACCGAGGACATGGCGTCGGAGGCGAACACCGGCAGGGCGATGCGCTTGGGGAGCAGCGTGTGGCTGAGCTTGTCGCTGCGGAACGGCTGTCCGAGGAGCAACCGGCGCACGCCCATCGAAACCTTGGACACGAGAGCCAAGAGTAAGCCTTGCCCCCGGTGGAGGTAGCGTTCGGACTACCGTGCCGCCCGCCGGGTGGGCCGCACACGAGATAGCCGGGAGGACCTCGCGTGCGGGTTGTGGTGATGGGTTGCGGTCGAGTGGGCACCTCGCTGGCCGATGCACTGTCCCGACTCGGGCACGAGGTCGCGGTGATCGACCGGGATCCGACGGCGTTTCACCGGCTGTCCCCGGACTTCACCGGTGAGCGCATCCTGGGCATGGGATTCGATCGGGAAGTGTTGCTGCGGGCGGGAATCGAGCATGCCGATGCCTTCGCCGCGGTGTCCTCCGGCGACAACTCCAACATCATCTCGGCCCGGGTGGCGCGGGAGATGTTCGGCGTGCAGAAAGTGGTGGCCCGCATTTACGACGCCAAGCGGGCGGCGGTCTACGAGCGCCTCGGCATCCCCACCGTGGCTACCGTGCCGTGGAGCACCGACCGGTTGCTCAACACGCTTATCGGCGACGTCGAGGCCACTCGGTGGCGGGATCCCACCGGCACTGTCGCGGTTGCCGAGGCGGCACTGCACGAGTCGTGGATGGGCTACCGGGTGACCGACCTCGAGGAGTCAACCAGAGCCAGGGTGGCGTTCCTGATTCGGTTCGGCACGGGCGTGCTCCCCGAACCCAAAACCGTCATCCAGGCCGGTGACCAGGTGTATCTCGCCGCGGTGTCCGGTCAGTGCGCCGAAGCTCTGGCCATTGCCGCACAACCGCCCGCGGACGGAGTCGGGGAATGAAGGTCGCCATCGCCGGCGCCGGCGCAGTCGGGCGTTCGATCGCCCGGGAGTTGGTCGAGAATCGCCACGAGGTGACCCTGATCGAGCGCAACCGCAACCACGTTGACGTCGACGCGATCCCGGGCGCGGACTGGCGCCTCGGTGACGCCTGCGAATTGAGCCTGCTGGAGTCGGTGCACCTCGAGGAGTTCGACGTGGTGATCGCCGCTACCGGCGACGACAAGGCAAACGTGGTGCTCTCGCTGCTGGCGAAGACCGAATTCGCGGTGTCTCGCGTGGTGGCGCGCGTCAACGATCCCCGCAACGAGTGGCTCTTCGACGGCGCCTGGGGGGTGGACGTCGCGGTGTCGACGCCGAGGATTTTGGCCTCACTGGTCGAAGAGGCATTCGCTGTCGGGGATTTGGTGCGGCTCATCGAGTTTCGCAAGGGCCACGCAAACCTGGTGGAGATCACACTTCCCGATGACACCCCCTGGGGCGGACGGCCGGTGCGCAAACTTGCGCTGCCCCGCGATGTCGCAATCGTGGCAATCCTGCGTGGAAATCGCGTCATCGTGCCCGAGGCCGATGAGCCACTCGAGGGCGGCGACGAATTGTTGTTCGTCGCTGCACCGGAGGTTGAAGAAGACCTGCGTAACCTGCTCGCCAGCGGCGCGCAGCCCCAGTAGGAGCCGATCAGCCGGGCAGCTGGTCGGCTCCCTCAACTGGCCTGCTGCCGTCGTCCTCGGCGTGCAACGCGCGCTGGGCGGCGCGGATCGCCAGATAGGTGACCAGGGCTCCGATGGCGGCCAGCGGCCAGCCCATCGCTATCCGGGCGACGCCGAGCCACCCGGTCCGATCCGCATCGTAGAGGTGGTGCTGAACGATGAACCGGGCGCCGAACACCAGCACCCAGGTCAGCGTCGCCGCGTCGAACGCCAGCACCGCACGACGCGACCGGCGCCAACTGCGATCGTGGCCGTTGACCCAGCTCCAGACGTATCCGACGATCGGCCGGCGGATCAGCACCGACAACCCGAACACCGTCGCCCAAATCAGCGACGTCCAGATTCCCAGCAGGAAGTAACCCTTGGAGGCGCCGACCAACCAGGCGATCAGCGCGCTGATGCCAACGCCCAGGAATCCGGCGAGGGCCGGTTTCACGGAATCACGCCGGACCAGACGCCAGATCAGAATCCCCGCGGCGACGCTGAGAGCCGCGATGAGCGCGGGCAGCAAACCGAACGCCGTCGACACCGGCACCAGGACCATCACCGGCAGGGCCGAGTAAATCAGGCCGCTGATGCCGCCCATCTGGCCGAGCAGCGCCTGACCGGGGGTGCGAGCGGCCTCGGTCGACGGCTCACCACCAGATCCCTGGGACGTCACCGCCGGGTCAGGCGTCACCGCTGGATCACCGCTGGATCTCCGACTCACCGCTGGATCTCCGATTCACCGCTGGATCTCATAGTGCGGGTTGTAGATCGCTTTGCTCCCGTTCTCCAACATGCCCAACCGGCCGTGCACACGCAGCGTCCGGCCACTGTCGATACCGGGGATTCGCCGCTGGCCCAGCCAGACCAGCATCACCGTGTCGGTGCCGTCGAACAACTCGGCCTGCACGCCGCCGGAGCATCCCTTGGCGTTGGTCTGGACGCTGCGAAGAGTGCCGATCATGGTGACTTCCTGGCCGCGCTGACAGTCGATGGCGCGGTGGGCCCCAGTGCTGGCGGCCATCCCGCTGAGCTCCTCGGCATCGCGCACTTCGGTGCTTTCCACCAGTCG
>CAIWCQ010000327.1 GCA_903911165.1 uncultured Actinomycetes bacterium
GCCCAGACGGTGCGCCGCTCGCCCGGTGCCTATGCACCGCTGGCCGAAGCCGAACTCACGCCGTTGCCGGACGGGCCGCTGCCCGAACTGTTGACCTTCGGCCACACCAGCGACGCTCATCCGCAGGCGTTGGCGGCCTCTGTTGGCCGCGTCGAGGACCTGGCCGCGGCCGCATTGACCGCGGGATCGACGTCACTGGAGCGGCTTGCCGCCGGAACCGCCATCGACGCGGGCGGCCTGGTTCCCGACCGCCATCACGTGAACAGTTGGACCCAGCACGTCCACGAGGTCGAGCCGCTGGAGATGCTCGAGGTGCAACTGGCCAACACGACCGCACCGTTCCTGCTCATCAGCCGCCTGCGTCCGGCGATGGCCGCGTCGGCCGCCAGGCGCACCTATGTGGTCAACGTGTCCGCGATGGAGGGAGTGTTCTCGCGGCGTTACAAGGGGCCGGGACACCCGCACACCAATATGGCCAAGGCTGCGCTGAACATGCTCACCCGGACCAGTGCGGGGGAGATGTTCGCGACCGACGCAATTCTGATGACCAGTGTCGACACCGGATGGATCACCGACGAGAGACCGCACCCGACGAAGGTCCGGCTCGCGGAGGAAGGCTTTCACGCGCCATTGGATCTCATCGACGGCGCGGCGCGGGTCTACGACCCGATCGTGCAGGGCGAGGCGGGAATCGATGTCTACGGGGTTTTCCTGAAGGACTATTTTCCCGCTGACTGGTGAGGGCCTGACTGGTGAGGGCCCGAATGGCGGGGGCCCAGCTCAGACCGGCGGATAGGCAGGCGTTCCGGTCCAGTCGGTGCCGCGCAGTGCCCACGGGAACCAGCTGAAGAAGTACTCGATCTCGTCGGTGAGGTCGTAATCGGGATTGGGATCCATCGGGCGAAACCTCCTCGGGACGACGGGTTCTCCATCGGGGCTTCTTTACTGTATCGCGCCCGACCGCCGGGTGCGGCCGATCGGGGGCAGATGCCTACACTGGCCAACCAGTTGATTGAGTCGCCAGAGCAAGGACGCCCCATGCCACCGGAGAACGGGCCGACCCGACGCGAGGAGTTGTTGGCCGTGGCCACCAAACTGTTCGCCGCACGCGGCTACCACGGCACCCGGATGGATGACGTGGCTGACGTCGTCGGCCTCAACAAGGCGACGGTCTACCACTACTACGCGAGTAAGTCGTTGATCCTGTTCGACATCTACCGCCGAGCGGCCGAAAACACCCTGGCGGCGGTCCATGATGACCCGTCCTGGACCGCCCGCGAGGCGCTCTACCAGTACACGGTGCGCCTGCTGAAGAACATCGCCGAGAATCCGGAAGGTGCGGCGGTGTACTTCCAGGAGCAGCCCTACATCACCGAGTGGTTCACCGACGAACAGGTGGCCGAGGTGCTGGAGAAAGAGACCCAGGTCTACGAGCATGTCGCCGGCCTGATCGACCGCGGCATCGCCGACGGCGAGTTCTTCGACTGCGACTCCCACGTGGTGGCGCTGGGCTACATCGGGATGACGATGGGTGCCTACCGTTGGCTTCGGCCAGACGGCCGCCGGACGGCCTCGGAGGTCGCCGCCGAGTTCAGTACCGCCCTGCTGCGTGGGTTGATCCGCGACGAGAAGATCCGCCTCGAGCGTCCACCGATATGATCGGCCGGTGCCCCTCGTCAGCCAGACCGTTGAGGTCGGTGCCGACGCGGCGGCGATCTTAGGCATCGTGTCGGATTTCGAGGCCTACCCGCAGTGGAACGACGAGGTCAAGGCCGTCTACATCCTGGCCCGCTACAACGACGGTCGGCCCAGCCAGTTGCGTGTCGACACCGAGATCGCCGGCAACCCGGGCACCTACATTCAGGCCGTCTACTACCCGGGCCCGATGCAGATCCAGACCGTGATGCAGCAGGGTGACCTGTTCAGCAAGCAGGAACAACTGTTCTCGGTCGTCGAGATGGGCGCATCGAGCCTGCTGACCGTCGACCTCGACGTTGAAACCACCTTCCCGATGCCGAACGTGATGATGAAGAAACTCGTCAACGACGCCCTCGAACATCTCGCGAACAACCTGAAGGGCCGCGCGGAGCACCTGTCGGGTGGACCGTAGCGGTGGACGTACCGATCGGCTTCGGAACCGACACCGAAGAGCCCTACCTGTCCCGCCGGCAGAACTGGATCACCCAACTCCAGCGTCATGCTCTGATGCAACCCGACGCCACCGCGCTGCGGTTCGCCGGGCGCACCATCACCTGGGCCGGCCTTGCGGACCGGGTTGACTCGTTGGCCGGCGCACTGCACCGGCGCGGTGTCGGCGTCGGTGACCGGGTGATGATCCTGATGCTCAACCGCCCGGAGTTCATCGAGGCCACGCTGGCCGCGACTCGGTTGGGCGCCATCGCGGTTCCGGTCAACTTCCGGCTCACCCCGCCCGAGTTGGCCTATCTGGTCGACAACTGCGGTGCGGCCGTACTGATCACCGAACCGCTGCTGGCGCCGATCGCGGCCGTGGTGCGTGACGTCACCGCGGTGCTGTCCACGGTGATCGTCGCCGACGCACCGACCGGAGCCGGCGGCGTTCTTGGTTACGAGGACCTCATCGCCGAGGACGGCCACCCGGTGCCGGTCGCCGATATCCCAGCCGACAGCCCGGCGCTCATCATGTACACCTCGGGCACCACCGGAAACCCCAAGGGGGCCGTGCTCACCCACGCCAACATTGCCGGGCAGGCGCTGACGGCGATCTACTCGGCCGGGTCCGATGTCACCGGCGACGTCGGATTCATCGGGGTGCCGCTGTTCCACATCGCCGGGATCGGGGGGATGTTCCCGGCGATGACCCTGGGCACCCCCACCGTGATCCATCCGGTGGGTGGGTTCGACGCCGGTGAACTCCTCGACGTGCTGGCCGCAGAAAAGGTCACCGGCCTGTTCCTGGTGCCCGCCCAATGGCAGGCGGTATGCGCCGCACAACAGGCCGCCCCGCGGGATCTGCGGCTGCGCAGACTGTCCTGGGGCGCCGCGCCGGCCTCGGACACCCTGCTGCGGCAGATGGCGCAAACCTTCGGCGACGTCACGATCCTGGCCGCCTTCGGCCAGACTGAGATGTCACCGGTGACCGCCATGCTGGCCGGCGAGGATGCGACCCGAAAACTTGGCTCGGTGGGCAAAGTCGTGGCGACGGTGGCGGCGCGCATCGTCGATGAGCACATGCGCGACGTGCCGATCGGTGAGGTGGGCGAGATCGTCTACCGCGCCCCGACCCTGATGGCCGGCTACTGGAACAATCCCCGCGCGACCGCCGAGGCCTTCGCCGGCGGCTGGTTTCACTCCGGAGATCTGGTACGCAGTGACGCCGAGGGCTACATCTGGGTCGTCGACCGCAAGAAGGACATGATCATCTCCGGCGGGGAGAATATCTACTGCGCCGAGGTGGAGAACGTCCTCGCGGCGCACCCGGGCATCGTCGAGGTGGCTGTCATCGGTCGTGCCGACCCCACCTGGGGCGAAGTGCCGGTCGCTGTCGCGGCCATCAGTGTCGCCGAGTTGCGGTTGGAGGACCTCAACGAACTCCTCGGCGAGCGACTGGCGCGCTACAAGCACCCGAAGGCGCTGGAGATCGTTGATTCACTGCCTCGCAACCCGGCTGGCAAGGTGCTGAAAAACCAGTTGAGGGAGCTTTTCGCAGCCACCCCCAAAACCTCCGCAGGCGATTAGTGCTGATGCGGCTCACCACTTCCGACGGATCAGGTATGTTCCTGTGGTCGCGGTTACTACCCGGTGGTAGTGAGACGCGCGCCACAGCGATCTTCGGATCGCTCGCTACTCGGGCCAGGGGAGGTTGCGTTTGACAACGGCGACCGGCGCTGGCGGATATCTCCGCAAGCGCATGCGAGGCCCTTTGCAGGCTATGGGCGGCTTCTTCAAGATGTGCATGCTCACTTTTCGGGCGTTGGGCAGGCCCTTTCAGGGCAAGGAATTCATCCAGTACAGCTGGTTCTTGATGTCGGTGGCGTTGCTCCCGACGTTCGCGATGTCGATCCCGCTGACGGTGCTGATCATCTTCATCTTCAACCTCCTGCTGCAGGAATTCGGCGCCGCCGACGTCTCCGGCGCGGGTGCCGCGCTGGCCTCGGTGACTCAGCTGGGCCCGCTGGTGACCGTCCTCGTCGTGGCCGGGGCGGGGTCCACCGCGATCTGCGCCGACCTCGGGGCGCGCACCATCCGCGAGGAGATCGACGCCCTTGAGGTGCTCGGCATCGACCCCATCCACCGACTGGTGGTGCCCCGGGTGGCCGCGGCGATGTTCGTGGCCGTCCTACTCAACGGCGCCGTCATCATGATCGGCCTGGTGGGAAGCTTCATCTTCGGCGTCGGCCTGCAAAATCTTTCCGCCGGTGCCTATCTGCAGACCCTCACCCTGATCACCGGGCTGCCCGAGGTGATCATCTCGATCGTGAAAGCGTTGGCCTTCGGCCTGATCGCCGGACTGGTCGGGTGCTACCGCGGCCTCACGGTGGGCGGTGGAGCCAAGGGTGTGGGCATCGCGGTGAACGAGACCCTGGTGCTGTGCGTTGTGGCACTGTTCGCGGTGAACGTCATCTTCACGACAATCGGTGTCCGGTTCGGGACGGGGCGGTAAATGGCGACGGCGACGGCGAACGCGACAGTAGTACGCACCCGCTTTCCACGCGCGGCGCGCGATGCCGGGAAATGGGCCAGCCTCCCGGGCCGGTTCCTGGACAGCTGCGGCCGGATCGCCTGGTTTGCCATTCAGGCCGTCGGACAGATCGGCCATGCGCTGCGGTACTACCGCAAAGAGATCGTCCGCCTGATCGCCGAGATCGGGATGGGCGCCGGCGCCATGGCCGTGGTCGGCGGAACCGTGGCGATCGTCGGGTTCGTGACGCTGTCGGCCGGGTCGCTGATCGCCATCCAGGGTTTCGCCTCGCTGGGCAACATCGGGGTGGAGGCTTTCACCGGCTTCCTTGCCGCCATGGTCAACGTGCGGTTGACTGCGCCGGTGGTGACCGGGGAGGCATTGGCCGCCACGGTCGGTGCCGGTGCCACCGCCGAAATCGGCGCCATGCGCATCTCTGAGGAGATCGACGCCCTTGAGGTGATGGGCATCAAGAGCATCTCCTACCTGGTGTCGACACGAATCCTGGCCGGCGCCGTGGTCATCATTCCGCTGTATGCGATGGCGCTCATCATGGCCTTCCTGGCCGCCCAACTCACCACCACCGTGCTTTACGGTCAGTCCGGCGGAACCTACTCGCACTACTTCCACACCTTCTTGAGAC
>CAIWCQ010000328.1 GCA_903911165.1 uncultured Actinomycetes bacterium
CGATCGAAACCATCCGCGGCAACTCCCAGCGCGGCGCGCGCGTCGGGGTTTCGCCGCATCCTTCTCAACCACATTCCCTGTGCCAGGGCACTTCTCGCGTGCTCGAAGGGGAAATCGGCGATTCCGGGGTGGGTGAGCGCGGACTGGTAAAGCTCGCCGGCGTCCGCGTCGGGTGCTGTCATCGCCGATATCGCGGTGGTCAGAGCCGCCACCCGCGGAGAGATCTCGGCCAGGTTCAGCCGCACCGCTTCGTCCGTGAGCACCCGGGCCTCATCGGGTCGCCCGGAGTGCAGTGCCGCCTCGACCGAATCCAGCATGTCATCGGCCACCTCGTGAATGTTGTGCAGCGGCCAGTGTCCCGGCGGGCTGATCCTGGTCGCCGCGTGATACGCGGCCTCGTAGTCGGCGTCGGCGAGGGCGGCCCGGACGGCGATTCGTTCCGCGGCATCCAGGAGCCGTCGCAGCCCTAAGGGTTTGGACCAGGCCGTCACTTCAGCGGCGTACCGCAGTGCGGTCTCCAGATCGCCCCGGTCGGCGGCCAGTACCCCGAGGTCGGCGAGTAACTGGTGACGACGCAATTGGCTGCCCGTGATCCGCTGTGCCATCTCCAGGCAGGCCGCCCCGACCTGCTCGGCCCGGTCCCACTGCCCGGTGGCGACCAGGTCAATCAGTACGACGCGCCCGCTCTCGATGGCATCGATGGATCCACCGCGTTCGCTGAGTTGTGTGTAGGCCTCCTGCAGTGGAGTGCGGAAGTCGGCCATTGCGCCGACACAGTGCGCCGGGAATGCCAACAGCATCATCCGCTGCGCCGGCAGCTGTGCAAGGGATTCCACATACCCACCCAACCGCGACCGGACGGTGTTCGCGGTTGCGGCGATGTCGTCGATACCGGTCCGGTACATCAGGACTGCCGGATCCAGTCGGGCTTCCAGTCGAATCAGGACGGCGTTCGTCTTCTCCCGATGCCGAGCGCTGCCCGAATAGTTGGTGATCGACATCAGCAGGTAGACCAGTCGGTTCACGGTTTTGTCGTCCAGTGCGTCGGCCTTGGTCAGGGCGCCCAGGACTCGCCGGTGGGTTGAGGTTACGTCGCCGTGGGTGTGAAAGGCACGGTAGGAATCCGCCAGAACCGCGAGCGCCGACCCACTGTCGCCGGTTTCGGTACTTTCGAGCAGATCCTCCGCCCCGTCAACCTGGCCGGCTCGGGCGGCGACAAAGACCGCGTCGGCCAACAATTCAGTCCGGCGGTCAGGGTCGGTACTCAACTCGGCGGCACTGCGCAGCCACTCGACGGCGACCGCAAGCCCGCCTCGGCGAATGGACACCTTCGCGGCCCGAGCGAGCAGGTCTGCGACGTGCTGATCGGGTTCGGTGGTCGCCGCGGCCAAGTGCCAGGCGTGGCGCACCAGTACGTCCTCGTAGAGTGCGGCGAGATCGCGGTGAGCATCGCGGCGGTCCTGCGGATCGGCCTGGTGGATGACCGCGGCACGAACCAGCGGATGGCGAAAAGCAATCTCCCCCAGGGGATTCACCACCAGCAGCCCCGCGGTGACTGCGGGCTTGACATTGCGCATGACATACCGGGCCCGGGTCGAGGACCCGACGCTGCCGGCGACGCCGTCGAGCGCCGCACGCAGTAACTCGGCGCGAACAGCCGTGTCGAGTTGTCCCAGCCGCCCGGCGAACACCGAAACCAGGCGTTCAGTCAACGGCAGCGTCGCGGCACCGTATTCGATCTGATCAGCATTCCGCGGAAGTTCGGCCAACGCCAGCGGATTGCCCGTCGCCGCGGCCAGGATCGCCCGTCGGGCGGCCGCCGCCAACGGCACCCCCGCGCTATCCAACAGCCGTGCCGAATCGTCGTAATTCAGTGGAGCGACCGGCACGTCACTCCAGCCCGCACTGGTGAACGCCGACTGGTGCGGTATCCGGCGCCCGGCCACGATGCGGACGTGAGGATGGGTCAGTCGACGGCCCACGGCACCGAGGACCTCCGCGCTGACGCTGTCCAACCAGTGGCTGTCGTCGATGACCAGCAGCACCGGATGGGTCTGTGCCGCCGCCTCCAACAGGTTCAGCAATGTTGCCACCAGGGGTAACACCGCCACCACGGAATTCGGATCGCCGCCGAGGACCGGGGCCAGCACCCCACGGTCCTGCTCGTCCAGGCCGGCTTGAAACGACTTCAGCCCGTGCACCAGCTGATTCAGCCCGCCCAACGCGAAGGGCTGCTCGGCCTCCACACCCAGGATCCGCACCACCTGCCAGCCATCGGCCGTCGCGAGCGCGCACACCTGATCGATCAACACTGTCTTGCCGACGCCGGGTTCCCCGGATACCACAACGGCCCGTTCGGCGTCCTCGGTCAGCACCCGGCTCAGCTGCGCAAGTTCGGCCTGTCGGCCGATCAGATCGCTTCCCCGGGTCATGCCGTGATTATCGCGGCATGTGGGGAGAATTCGAGTAATTTCACCCATCCCTGCGGCGCGCTCCGGGGCTTAAGCTCGCGGCGAACCGGACCATAACAGCGAAGGAAGTGAAGCATGACAGGACCCATGCAGACAGATGCCGCCACACTTAGTGCGGAGGCCGCAAATTTCGACCGGATTGCCGGCGAACTCAAGGGAGTGATCCAAGCGGTGGAATCCAGCGGAGGCGAATTGGCCATCGCATTTAAGGGCGGAGCAGGAACAGCCGCCCAGGGAGCGTTGGTGCGCTTTCAGGAGGCCGCGCGCGCTCAGGAAAGCCAGCTCATCGAAATCTCCAGCAACATCTCGCAGTCCGGAATTCAATACACCAGCTCCGACGATGAACAAGCCGGATCGATGTCCAGCCAGATGAACCTCTGACTCAACCCCACAACGATAACGAAGGAGCATCACCGTGTCAGAACTTGTATACGACTTCGCCCGAATCCAAGCACTAGCATCCGAGATCCAGGGGTCCGTTGGTAGGACCGGGGGCCTTCTCGATGAGGGCAATACATCACTGCAGAATCTGGCCGCCGCATGGGGCGGCAGCGGCGCGGAGGCCTATCAGGCAGTGCAGCGGCGCTGGGATGCCACCAGTGGCGAACTCAACACGAGTTTGAAGGAACTGGCGAACCGCATCGACGAGGCCGCTGCAGCAATGTTGGCTACGGAAGGCGGCGTAGGGAATTTGTTCGCCGGATAGCCGCCGCGCACATGTGTCTGACGCAGGGCGAGATCCGCATCGCGGGGTCTCGCCCTGCCTCTATACGTATACGTACACTCTGTACAAAATCGAAGGAAGATGGTGACGGTGTTCGACGATGAACTGCCACCGCGGCCGACGGGCCGAGAGGCGGCAGCGCGCCGATGACATCTCTGATCGCGCCGGTTGCTGGTGCCGCGCCAAAAATCCCGGCGGCGACTCCGGGTCAACCCGCTACCACCCGGGTGACGATCCTCACCGGCCGGCGGCTGACCGACCTGGTGCTGCCGGCGACGGCGACCATGGACTCCTATCTCGACGACACCGTCGCCGCCCTCGCCGAGTTATCTGATGACGCCCCCGCCGATGTGCTGGCCGGATTCGATTTCGCCGAACAGGGTGTGTGGGCATTCGCCCGGCCCGGCGGCCCGCCGCTGAAGGCCGACCAGTCACTCGATGATGCCGGGGTGGTCGACGGATCACTGCTCACCCTGGTGACGGTGAGCCACACCGAACGGTACCGACCGCTCGTTGAGGACGTCATTGACGCGATCGCGGTCCTCGACGAGTCGCCGCAGTTCGACCGCAGCGCACTCAATCGTGCTGTGGCGCTGGGTATCCCGGTGATCCTGCTGGCACTGAGCGCGGCGGCGGTGCAGGCCTGGTCGAACACCGGGCGCAATCCGATGTGGCCGGCGGCATTGGGCATTCTGGGTGTGGTGTTGCTGGCGGGCAGCATGGCCGCGATGAGGATCTACAAGAACGCCGGTCTGTCGGAGAGCCTGCTGGTGGCGGCATTCCCGGTGACTGCAGTCGCGGCCGCATTGGCGGTGCCCATGCCCGTCGGCAGCGACGGCCTGGGTGCACCGCAACTCGCCGGCGGCGCCGCGGCCGTGATGTTCCTGGCGTTGGTGACCCGTGGGGGTCCCCGCCGGCGGGCGCAGGTGGCCACCTTCGTCGTCGTAATCGGGTTGGCTATCACCGCGGCCGCCATCGCGTTCGGCTACGGGTGGGAGCAGTCGGTACCGTCCGGGGCGATCCTGCTCGGCTTGTTCATCGTGACCACCGCCGCCAAACTGACCGTCCTGATCGCCCGGATCGCGCTACCACCGATTCCGGCACCGGGTGAGACCATCGAGATCGACGAATTGCTGGATCCCGTTGCTGGAGAAAGCGATACCGGTAACCAGACACAGACCTGGAAGGCCATCATCGCCTCGGTGCCGCAGTCCGCGGTGCGGCTCACCGAGCGCAGCGAACTTGCCAAGCAATTGCTGATCGGGTTCGTGATGGCCGGCACCCTGGTGATGGCCGTCGGTGCCGTCACAATGGTGGTGCGCGGGCACTTCTTCATTCACAGCGTCGTGGTGGCGGGCCTGGTCGCGGTGACATGCGCGTTTCGGTCGCGGCTCTACGTCGAGCGGTGGTGCGCCTGGGCGCTGCTCGCGGCCGCCGCCGCCATCCCCCTGGGCGTGGTGGCACGGCTCAGCCAGTGGTATCCGTACAGCGCGTGGTGGATGCTGACCGCCTACCTCGGTGCGGCCGCCGTGGCGCTGGCCGTCATTGCCGCCACCTCCGGGATGGGCCGTATCTCGCCGGTTTCCAAGCGGATTCTGGAGATCATCGACGGCATTGTGATCGCATCCATCATTCCGATGCTGCTGTGGATCGCCGGCATCTACGACACGCTCCGCAATTTGCGGTTCTGAGCCACCGGATTACAGGGGAGCGGTGAGCGGAAAGCCTGCGCGACACCGGTTGCCGGGGGAAACTCAGCGATGGTGGCCCTCCGGTGTGCGCGGCCCACTGATCGGCGCGGGGATCGTGGCGGCGGTTATGGCCGCCGCGGTGGTGTTGGTCCGCAACGCGTCGAGCATCGACCCGCAACCTCCGCCCAACCCGCCCGTCATGCCGCTGGCCATACCGGCGGAGGCGGTGCCGGAATTCTGCGCAACGCTTTACGAACTCCACGGCACCGATTGCGCGGAATTGCCCGTCGTCACCGCCCCTGGCGCGCTGGGTCCGGCCAATGCCGGCGGTCCGGGCGGCGGCACCGACTGGGAAGCGGCCTACCCGGGTTCGAACGTGTGGATCCCCGAAGACCAGATCACCGGCAGGCTGTTCGTGCTGCTGCCCGATTCGACCGTGGCGCCGCCTGAGGGCGATCAGGAGATCGGCCGGTTGCCCGATGGCGCGGTCCTCTACTGGGATCCGACTCCCGACCCCGCGACTGTGGCGGGCCCGTGATTTCATCGAAAGGATTTTGTCGTGACTGAACAACTCTCCGTTGACACCTCCGGACTCCGTGCCGCGGCGGGTGTACTCGGTGATCTCGACGTCCCGGCATCTCCGAAGCCGCTTACGGTTACCGGAACGGATGCGATGTCCGCAGCGATCAATGAGGTGCTGCCGACTATCGAGACACCGGTGATCGACGGATTGCCGGTCGCCGAGGCGGCATTGAAGAAAACCGCCACTGATATGGCCACTGCCGCCGATCGGTACGACGAGACCGATGCGGCGTCGGCCGGTGACGTAGCGGGGACGGAGTTCAATAGCGACGACACCACTGCGCGCCAGAAAACCAGTTCTGCCGCCGCAACGTCCGCGGCCACCGACACGAGTGCGGCCACCGACACGAGTGCCGACACCGTGACGCCGGTCGCCAGCGCCTTCGAGCAGTTGTCCGGGCAGTTGTCCGAGCAACTGGACTCGCTCGCCGAGAAACTTCCGTCGGCCGAAGAGGCCGCACAGCAACTCGGCCAGATGGCGCCGATGATGGGATCGGTGACCCAGAGCCTGTCCGGGCAGGTGCAGGGGCTGATGTCGAAAGCACAAGCCGGCGGCCAGAATC
>CAIWCQ010000329.1 GCA_903911165.1 uncultured Actinomycetes bacterium
CAGGCCGGCGACGGCCACGCCCAGCATGTGTGGCAGATAGGTGTCCGGCTTCCAGGCAACCAAGGCAGGGAGGGCCATTTCTTTGAACCACACGGTGTCGCGGCCCACCGCCAGCAGTGGAGTCATGCCTTCGATATAGGCGTAGAGGTCCTTCTCGGTGGTGGGTACATCCTCGGCGTTGCATCCTGTCAGTCGCGCTGCGATGACCTGTTCATCCAGATAGGTCGCCTTGTCGGCAGCGCTCAGGGAAGGACCAAAAGAATCGGTAACGCGAAGCACCATCCACTGCAAAGTGTTGTGCACCCACAGCAAAAGGTCGGGCTCATCAGCGTGATAGGTGCGACCCGATACCGGATCGGTGGCCGTCACCCGGCGATGGATGTTGGCCAGGACCTCAGCGGCGCGGTGTGCCGCCGCTGTGTCTCCGTAGGTGAGCGTCCGTCCGTAAAGAGCGGTGAGTTCAGCGCGAGAGGCGGGGTTCGTGCGAAAGGCCGATGCCTGATCGATCATGTGCATGACCATCGGGTGCAGCATCTGCAATGTCGCGGCCCCGTGCGCAGCCAGTCCCATCTGGGGCAGAGCCGAGATACGCCACGTAACACTGTCTGGACCGAATAGGCCGTCATCAGCGGTGTGACCGGAGAACTTGATGCGGTTGGGCCGACGGCTTACCGGCGTGGTGGTCATCGGGGGATCATTCCACGCCGGGAACGAACACAATTTTGACGGCGGGTTCCACCATCGCCTCCGGCGCTTCGTCGAAGGTGGCAATCCTCGTGATGATTGCGCCGGGATCCAGTCGTCCGGAGGTCACGAGATCCAGAACCGCTGGCGCGGTCGCACGGGCGTGCACCCGGCTGATCTCGTACCGAACACCCTTCAGATACATGGCCTGCAGTGGCAGCGTCGCGCTTGCGGTCGCGCCCCCGGACACACTGGTGCAGGTGCCACACGGTGCGGTTGCTGATAGCGCTAGGTCGCGGCCGGCATCAAGGACGCAGGCATCCACGGTGATCGGGAACCGTTCGTCCCCGACGGCATCCTTGAGCGCGGTGATCGGCGCTTCCACCGTTTCGGCGCCGAGAGTGCCTGCGAGCCTCAGTCGTGCTGGATCGTGATCGACATAGACCACCCGTTCGCTGCCGAGCGCGATCGCCGAGGCAACCGCATACAGGCCGACTGAGGGTGCGAGTCCGCCGACGACCAGAACCTGCGCCCCCGGCATCTCCGAGAGAGGTCCTGCCACACATCGATAGCCATCGCTGACGTTGTCGGGGATGCCTGCGGCAACGACCGGATCTATGTCATCGGGCAGCGGTAGCAACGCATGGTCGGCGAACGGCACACGGACAAGATCGGCCAGCGCACCGCCGAGGTCCACACCGCCGTGCGGTCCGAGTCCGAACGCGGTGCCGGGTGGGACTGCGGCACATGCGTTGGAATGCCCGCGGCGGCAGGGTGCGCAGTCCCCGCAGCTCGCCTGGAACGGAACGATGACCCGCTGTCCGGGCACCAATCCCGTCACCGCGTCGCCAAGCTCGACGATCTCGCCGACCATCTCATGGCCCATCGCGAATGGCGGGGTGATCGGGTAGAGCCCGAGCGCGATGACCGGATCGAGATCGCACCGTGCGACAGCCAGCGGGCGTACCAGTGCGTCGCGTGGACCACTCAACTGCGGATCGGGGCACTCCTGCCACTGAATCGAACCCGGTCCGCTGAATACCAGATGCCGCATGTTTCACGCACCTCCGGCCGACAATCTATTACACCTAAGACATGATCTTTAGCCATGCCGCATTGGTCAGATTGCGAGTTCACCGGCCATGACTTCCGGGACGAGGACCTCACCGGTCTGCGCACCGAGCGGGGGGTGTTCACCGAATG
>CAIWCQ010000330.1 GCA_903911165.1 uncultured Actinomycetes bacterium
ACTGGCCTCGTCGGTGAGGATCTGCTGAACACCCTGCTGTGCCTTATCGACGTCCAGCTTCGTCGTCACGAAGAAGCCGGGCTTCCAAAATCCGAGAAGCAGCACCGCTGCCAGCAGTAGCGCACCCAGCGACCCGAGGATCGCCGCGGTCGTCCGGGTCGACTTCTTCGCCAGTTCCTCGCCACCCGGCTGTCCGTACGGCGGGTACTGACCCGGCTGACCCGGTGGCGGATAGCCCACCGGCTGTTGGGGGTACTGGCCCTGGGGATATTGGCCCTGGGGGTACTGGCCCTGGGGGTACTGGCCGTATTGCGGCGGTGCACCGTAGGGGTTGGGCTGACCGGGCTGGCCATAGGCGGCCGGGTTGTATTCGGCAGGGGCGCCGTAGGGCTGCGGATAGCCCTGCACCGGCTGTCCGAACTGCGGGGGGTACTGCTGCGGGTTGTAGGCGGGCGGCGGCTGCCCCCAGACCGGCGCTTCGGTCCCCGGTGGCGCCCACGCCGGCGTCTCGGCGGCCGTCGAATCGGCCTGCGGCCATGACGGGGCCCCACTGTAGGGCTGCTCCGCGTAAGGCTGCTCCGCGTAGGGCTGCTCCGCGCCGGCGGCAGGCTGATCGGCGCCCGATCCCTGCCAGGGGTTGGCGTCAGGTCCCTGCGGTCCGCTCATCATCTCTCCTCGGTAGCTTTGGGGGCTCGCGCCCTCTCCTCGATCCGGGGGCTTTCGCCCCAGCACGGTTGTCCTCACCGTAGCGGTCGCCTCACCCTACCCGCTGTCAACAGCAACGACGCCGCGCCGGATGTCGTCGATGGCGCGTTTCGCCGCAGTCCGCACGGACGACTCGGGGGCGGCGTTGCGCACCTGATCCAGCAGGTCGAGCACTTGGCGGCACCACCGCACGAAGTCCCCCGCCGGGAGCGCAGCACCACTGCCGGAGACATCCGAGGCGTCCAGCGCGGCGGCGAGATCACCGGTGGTGGCCCAGCGGTAAACGGCAGGGACGAAACCCTCGTCAGGTTCGCGCGTCTGGTTGAGCCGAAGCCGGTGTTCGTCGGCGCGCAACTCGCCCGACATTCGCCGGGTGTGGACCAGCGCCCGGCGCACCGCCGGGGTGGGCATGGCGATCGCGTGGGCCGGGGTGGGCCCGTCGCTGCCTCGGGTCTCGAACACCAGGGCCGAGAGCACCGCGGCCAACTCCGCGGGCGCCAGACCCTTCCAGGTGCCGCTCCGCAGGCATTCGGCGACCAGCAGGTCGCTCTCGTTGTAGATCCTCGCCAGCAGCCGGCCGTCAGGCGTCGCCTCCAACTGATCGGCATCCCCCTGTGTCGAGACATAACCCCGCTCGGTCAGCAGCGCCACGATCCGATCGAAGGTTCGGGCCAGCGAGTTGGTTGCCGCACTAACCTTCGCCCGGATCTGCTCGTTGTCGCGCTCGATCCGCAGATAACGCTCGCCGATCCGCGCCATGGCTTCGCGGTCTGCCATCCGGTGCGCGGGGTGCCGGCGCATCGCTTCCCGCAGCGTCAGGAGTTCGGGATCGGCGCCATCTGCGTCCTCATCACCACGTCGACCGCGCTGCGCCGCGGTAACCAAACCCTCGGCGGCATCACGCAACGCCGACGCCAGATCCCTGCGCACTCTCGGCTGGCGGTGTTCAACCCGTTTGGGCAGGCTCATTGAACCCATCGGCGCGGTGACACCGGAGTAGTCCGCGGTAGATATCTTTCCTGCCCAACGGTTTTCGGTCAGCACCAGCGGTCGAGGATCTTCGGCGTCATTGGCTGATTCCAGCACCACGGCCAGTCCCCCACGGCGACCGGTGACGTTGATGATGTCGCCGCGGCGCAAAGCGGCCAGCGCATCGGTGGAGGCCCGTCGACGCGCCAGCCTCGACACCCGGGACTGCATACGCTCACGCTCGCCGATCTTCGCCCGCAGTCGCGCGTAGTCCAGCGCGGCTGGTTCGACTGCTTTGGCGCGGCGGTTCCAGCCCATCTCGCCGGCGATCTCGTCGAGCATCTTCTCGCCACGCTCGATTCCGCGTACCAGGCCGACCACCGAGCGGTCGGCCTGGTACTGGGCGAACGATCGCTCCAGCAATCTATGTGCCTGTTCCGGCGTCATCTGGCTGATCAGGTTGATCGTCATGTTGTAGGACGGCGCGAAGGAGCTTCGCAGCGGGAATGTGCGGGTGGACGCCAGACCCGCGATCTCGGTCGGCTCGGCAGTGGGATCCTGCGGGTGCCAGATCACCACCGCGTGGCCCTCGACGTCAATTCCACGCCGTCCGGCCCGGCCGGTCAATTGGGTGTACTCCCCCGGCGTCAACGGCATGTGTTGTTCGCCGTTGAACTTGACAAGTTTCTCCAGGACCACGGTGCGGGCGGGCATGTTGATGCCCAGGGCCAAGGTCTCGGTGGCGAACACGGCCTTAATCAGACCGGCGGTGAAGAGCTCCTCGACGGTGTGGCGGAACACCGGCAGCATTCCGGCGTGATGCGCCGCCAGACCACGCAGCAGGGCTTCCCGCCATTCGTAATAGTCCAGCACCGCCAGATCGGCATCGGCCAGATCACCGCAGCGGCGGTCGATCACCTCTCCGATACGTTCCCGGTCCTGCTCCGTCGTCAGGCGCAGCGAACTACGCAGACACTGCTTCACGGCACCGTCGCACCCGGCCCGGGAGAAGATGAACGTGATCGCCGGCAGTAGACCCTCGCGGTCCAGGGTGGCAATGACATCCGGCCGCGAGGGTGGCCGATTCACACCGGAACCACCGCCGCGGTACGCCCCGCGGCCACCGCCGCCACCTCCCCCCCGGCCTCCCCCGCGACCACCGCCACGATGCCGGGGCTGCCAATCCGCGAGACGCTCGGCCTCGCGGCGGTTCGCGATGTGGCGGGTGAGTTCCGGATCGACGAGGTGCGCACGGCCGACGGTTCCGGTCTCGGCCGAGTAGTCGAAGAGGTCGAAGAGTCGCTTGCCCACCAATACGTGCTGCCACAGCGGTACCGGCCGGTGTTCATCGACCACCACGGTGGTGTCGCCGCGCACGGTCTTGATCCAGCCGCCGAACTCTTCAGCGTTGCTCACCGTCGCCGAGAGGCTGACCAATCGCACGTGTTCGGGCAGATGCAGGATGACCTCCTCCCACACCGCCCCGCGCATCCGGTCGGCGAGAAAGTGCACCTCGTCCATCACCACGTAGGACAGGCCCTGGAGCGCATCGGAACCCGCGTACAGCATGTTCCGCAGCACCTCGGTGGTCATCACCACGACCGGCGCGTCCCCGTTGAGGGACTGATCGCCGGTCAGCAATCCGATCCGTTCGGCACCGTAGCGTGCAATCAGATCGTTGTGCTTCTGGTTGCTCAGTGCCTTGATGGGCGTGGTGTAGAAACACTTCTGCCCAGCCGCCAGTGCGAGGTGAACGGCGAATTCGCCGACGACCGTCTTGCCCGCACCGGTCGGAGCGCACACCAGGACGCCGTGACCGCGCTCGAGGGCTTCGCACGACTCGATCTGAAAACGATCCAGCTGGAACTTCAAGTCCGCGGCGAAATCGGCCAGTTGAGGGCTCGGGTCAGGTGATGTCGTCATGCTCGGGACCCGTTCGCGCCGGAGCGGCCACCGGGGTGGGGGGCTCGATGGGTGCGGCCTGCTCGATGGGTGCGGCCTCGTCGTCCGGGATCGCGATCTCGCCCGCCCGCTTGGCCTTTCGCTTGTCGTGCACACGTGCGATCTGGATCGCGAACTCCAGCAGCAGCGTCAAAGAGAATCCCAGTGCCAGCATGGAGAAGGGGTCCGAACCCGGTGTCGCGATCGCGGCGAAGGCGAAGACGCCGAAGATCAGTCCGCGCCGCCACTCCTTGAGCCTTTCGTACGGGAGTATTCCGACAATGTTGAGCATGATGATCAGCAGTGGAAATTCGAAGCTGACCCCGAAAACCAGCAGCAGGTTGATCAGGAACCCGAAGTAGCGATCGCCGGAAAGCGCGGTGACCTGGACGTCGCTGCCGACGGTCAGCAGGAAGTACAGGGCCTTGGCCAGCACCACGTAGGCCAGTACCGCACCGGCTACGAATAGCGTCGCGGCCGACACCACGAACGCGACGGCGAACCGCCGCTCTTTGCGGTAGAGACCCGGGGTGATGAAGGCCCAGAGCTGGTGCAGCCAGATCGGACAGGCCAGCACGATTCCGGTCGTCAAGCCGACCTTGAGGCGCAGCATGAACTGATCGAACGGTGCGGTGGCCAACAGCCGGCACCCGCCGTCGGCGCTGATGTCGGCGCGGGCCGAGTTCGGCAGCGCGCAGTAGGGACGTCGCAGCAACTCGCCCAGGCTTTCCATGCCGAATACCCCGTGGCTGTACCAGAGGAAGCCGACAACCGTGGTCAGTGCGACCGCTGCCACCGAGATCAGCAGGCGAGTCCGGAGTTCCCGTACATGGTCGACGAGGGACATGGTCCCGTCGGGATTGCTGCGGGAGCGCCGCTGTCGCGGGTCGAGGCGGGACAGAAATGAGGGGGTGCGCACGGCGTTCACCTAGCGGCGCCTGGGCGCCGGCTGTACTCGCGCGTTCAGGCCGGCCGGACGTCGGTCGGGTTGTGTCCGGGCGGGTTCACCGGCGCTTCGACCCGCTCGGAGGTCACCTGGGTCGCAGGCTGCGCGGGTGTGACCGTGTCGGCCTTGCCATCGGCCTGCAATTCCTTGACCTCGGACTTGAAGATCCGCATCGACTTGCCCAATGACCTTGCCGCGTCGGGCAACCGCTTCGAGCCGAAGAGCAGCACGCCGACGACGATCACGATGATCCAGTGCCAGGGTTGTAGAGCACCCATTAGTTACCTCCAGACGTCATCGCGATCCTACCCCGCGAGTTCGGCGTACGCGGCCAGTGCGGCGGTCGCGGCCCGGTGGACGCTGCCCACCAGGCTCTCGGGTTCAAGGACCTGCACGTCTGCCCCGAATCCGAGGATCAGCCTGGTCATCCATTCCTCGGCGGCAAAGGTCATGGTCGCCTCGCAGTGGCCGTCGGGCAGTTCCGCCAGCACCCGAATCGGGAAGTACTCCAGCATCCATGCGGCGCGGGGGCCGATCCGGAGCCGGGCCGCCGGGAGTGACGGGTCGGCATCGAACAGTGCCGTGTTCGGCGGGGCATCGAGGGCGGGTCGGGGTGGCGCCGACGCCTCGTCGAGCACCCTGGCGTCGACGATGCGGTCGAACCGGAACAACCGAACGCCCTCCGCCTCGCGGCACCACGCCTCGAGGTAGCTGTGGTCACCCACCAGAACCACCCGGATCGGGTCGATGATCCGCTCCGACAGGGCGTCCCGCGATGCGGAGTAGTAGTCGATCCGCACCGCGCGGGATTCCCGGACGGCAGCACGCACCGCAGCCGCGGCTTCATGCTCCACCGGGGCAGGCTCGTCGAGCGCGGACGGATGATCTTCGTCGTTCACCGTGCCGGCGGCGGCCTCGATTTTGGCGATGGCACTCAACGCCGCCGCCGGGTCCACCACCCCGGGTATGTCGGCCAGCGCGCGCAGCGCCACCAGCAGAACGCTGGCCTCCGAGGAATTCAGCCGTAACGGCTGGTCCATCCCCGCCGAGAAGGTGACCTTGACGGTTCCGCCCGACAGTTCGAAGTCGATGAGGTCGCCGGGACCATAGCCGGGCAGTCCACACATCCAGAGCTGGTTGATGTCCTGCTGCAGCTGTTTGGCGTCGACACCGAGGTCGGCGGCCGCCTTAGCGAAGCTGACCCTGGGATTGGCCTGAAAGTACGGGACCATGTTGAGCAGGCGCACCAAACGGGTGGATACCGGCGTCATGCGCCCGCCCCGGCTTGCGCGGTCAGCCTCGCCAGCACATCCTGACGCAGCGACTGAGGTTCGAGCACCAGCGCATCGGCTCCGTAGCCGGTCACTTCGCGGGCCAGTGCATCCAGGATTCCCACATCGATCTCGACGACGTCGCCATCGCGTCCACCGATCGTCCGGCGACCCGTCGCGGTTCCGGCCCGGCGCAGCGCGGTCGCGTGCCCGTCGGCCACCCAGACCTTGGCATGACCACCGGCCGCGGCCTCACCGATGGATTGCTCGACGGTGGCGCGGAGATCAATGCCGTCCGGGCGGGTCTCGATGGCGCCGCGCGGCCCGAACGGTGTCACGTCGGTGATGCGGGAGAGCCGGAAGATCCGGGTGGCGCCACGATCGCGGTCGTGACCGATCACATACCAGCGGCCGCGGGCGGTGACCACGCCCCACGGCTCGACGGTGCGGACAGTGAAGGCGTCGACGGGGCTGGGCCGGTGCTGGAACCGGACCGCCTGCTGTGCGTCGATGGCGGCGAAGAGAATTCCCAATACCTCCTCCGAGCCCCGCAACCCGGCCGCCCCGGCACCCGTGGTGATAGCGACTCCGACGGCGGGGTCCACGTCCACCCCGGCGGCGCGCAGCTTGAGCAGCGCGCTCTGGGTGGCCGTGATGCGCTCCGGGGACTCCCACAGCGTGGTCGCCACCGCCACCGCCGCCGCTTCGTCGGCGGTGAGGTCGATATCCGGCAGCGCGTAGGCGTTCGGGTTGATGCGGTAGCCCTCAGCCGGGTCGAACGCCGAGATCCGACCGGTCTCCACCGGAATCCCGAGATCGCGCAACTCGCTCTTGTCGCGTTCGAACATCCGCGAAAACGCTTCGTCGGTGGGGCAGTCTCCGTAGCCGGCGACGTTGGCCCGGATTCGCTCGGCGGTCAAATAGCCGCGCGTGGACAGCAACGCGATGACCAGGTTCATCAACCGTTCGACTTTGGAGACCGCCACGGGCCCAACCTTAGCGGCATTCCGGGCGGCAACCGGTGCGCTTACATACTGGCGATGAGTCGTTTCACGCGTTCGTCGCTGGACCGGAACGGGTCCTTGCACAACACGGTGCGCTGCGCCTGGTCGTTGAGCTTCAGGTGCACCCAGTCGACGGTGAAATCGCGGCCCGCTTCCTGGGCGGCGGCGATGAACTCACCGCGAAGCTTCGCCCTGGTGGTCTGCGGCGGGGTGTCGACGGCGGCCTCGATCTCCTCGTCGGTGGTGACCCGCGCCGCCAGGCCGCGGCGTGCCAGTAGATCGAAGACTCCCCGGCCGCGTTTGATGTCGTGGTAGGCGAGATCGAGTTGACTGATCTTCGGGTGTGACAGATCCATGCTGTAGCGGTCCTGGTAGCGCTCGAACAGCTTGCGCTTGATCACCCAGTCGATCTCGGTGTCGACCTTCGCGAAGTCCTGGCTCTCAACCGCGTCCAGTTGCCGGCCCCATAGGTCGACCACCTGGTTGATCTGGGTATTCGGTTCCCTGGACTGTAGGTAGTCGACGGCTCGGGAGTGGTACTCGCGCTGGATATCCAACGCACTGGCCTGCCGGCCGCCAGCCAACCGGACCGGCCGGCGGCCGGTCAGATCGTGGCTGACCTCGCGGATGGCCCGGATCGGGTTGTCCAGCGCGAAGTCGCGGAACGGCACCCCGGCCTCGATCATCTCCAGAACCAGGGCTGCGGACCCGACCTTTAGCATCGTCGTCGTCTCGCTCATGTTGGAGTCCCCGACGATCACGTGCAGGCGCCGGTATTTCTCGGCGTCGGCGTGCGGTTCGTCGCGGGTATTGATGATTGGACGCGACCTGGTGGTGGCGCTGGAGACGCCCTCCCAGATGTGTTCGGCGCGCTGGGACAGACAGAATGCCGCAGCCTTGGGAGTCTGCAGTACCTTCCCGGCACCGCAGATGAGTTGCCGGGTGACCAGGAACGGCAGCAGCACATCGGAAATCCGGGAGAACTCACCGGCCCGCACGATCAGGTAATTCTCGTGGCAGCCGTAGGAGTTACCGGCCGAGTCGGTGTTGTTCTTGAACAGGTAGATGTCGCCGCCGATGCCCTCATCGGCAAGCCGCTGCTCGGCGTCGATTAGCAGGTCCTCCAGCACTCGCTCACCGGCGCGGTCGTGGGTGACCAGCTGGACGAGGCTGTCGCACTCTGCGGTGGCGTACTCGGGGTGGCTGCCGACGTCGAGGTAGAGCCGTGCCCCGTTGCGCAGGAACACGTTGGAACTGCGACCCCAGGACACGACGCGACGAAACAGATAGCGAGCAACCTCATCGGGACTGAGCCGACGGTGCCCGTGGAATGTGCAGGTGACTCCGAACTCGGTCTCGATGCCCATGATTCTGCGCTGCACAACGCTGAGCGTACTGGGTGTCCCACCGCTGCGTCGGTCAAGCTGCTCCGAGCGACCTGGCGCCCACCAATCAGCCTGAGGCGACGAGCAAAATTGATGGGAGTCGCTGGAATCACCCGGGCAAAGACACTGCAAGCGGCGCGGGATCAGCATCTTCGCGTCACAATCACTACGCTGGCGGCCGTGCATCGCATGGGTATCCGGCGGCGGCTGCGGATTGCCGTGCTGTCGTCGTTCGCCGTGGCCATCGTTGCGCTGAGTTGGCTGGCCCCGGGTTGGCTGGCACCGGGCTGGCTGGCACCGGGTTGGCTGGCCCCGGTGCCGGAGTCGCCGGCGACCGGGCCGGTGGAAAGCATTTCCTACCAGCAGTGCGCACCCGAATTTCTGGCGGCACCCAACTACGGCACCCGCGCGCTGACCTACGACTGCGTGCGCTGATCAGGCGTCCGGCGCGCCCCCGGGATCGGATCCGGCGGCCGGTTCGAGCGCGGTCGAGGTTTCGGACCCGGAATCAGGCAGCATCGTCGCCAGTGCCGGCCGGGCGATGCGCCGGAACGCCCGGCGCGGACGATTCGCGTCGAGGATCGCGACCTCCAGCGTCGCCGGCCCGAGCGACCGCGGTTCGGCTGCCGGGGTGGCATTGCCGGCGGTGCTCGCGATACCCGTCTGCAGGGCACCCACGGCGATGCGGATTGCTTCCTCCAATTCGGCATTCGGCGAATAGGTCTCCTTGAGCGCAGTGGCGATCGGCTCGGTAGTCCCGCCCATCACCACGAAATCCGGCTCGTCGGCGATCGACCCGTCGTAGGTGATCCGGTAGATCTCCGGCGCTTTGACCTCGCCGTAGTGCGCGACCTCGGCCACACACAGTTCAACCTCATAAGGCTTAGCCTGTTCGGTGAAAATCGTGCCGAGCGTCTGGGCGTAGACGTTGGCGAGTTGCCGCCCGCTGACGTCGCGTCGATCGTAGGCGTAGCCGCGGGTGTCTGCGTACTGAATCCCACCGCGCCGGAGGCTATCGAACTCGTTGAATCGACCCACCGCGGCGAACCCCACCCGGTCGTAGATCTCGCTGACTTTCTGCAGTGAGCGCGATGGATTCTCGGCGACGAACAGCACGCCGCCGGCGTAGGCCATCACCACCACACTTCGACCCCGAGCGATGCCTTTGCGGGCGAGTTCCGAGCGCTCCCGCATCGCCTGCTCGGGAGAGATGAAATAGGGGAAACTCATGAATCCGCCCGGGGCGCAACGTTGCTCGGACCGGAACCCGGACCGAACTCGTCAATGCGCGTGCGCGCCGCGATCACATCCCGGGCCAGCCGCTCGACAAGCTCCCCCGGCACCTCCTGCGCGCCGTCAGCGCCGATAGTTACCGCAGTCGGGAAGATACCCCGGACCAGATCCGGCCCACCCGTCGCCGAGTCGTCGTCGGCGGCGTCATAGAGCGACTCAATGGCCACCTTCAACGCCGAGTCCGCATCTGCCACAGCGGGATACAGCTTCTTCATCGATGCCTTGGCGAACAGGGAACCCGAGCCCACCGCCTGATAGCCCTCGTCCTCGATGTGCCAGCCGCCGGCGGCGTCGAAGGACACGATGCGTCCGGCCGCATTAGCGTCGGGGGCGGCGATGTCGTAACCAACCAGAAGCGGGAGTGCGACGAATCCCTGCAACGCGGCGCCGAGGTTGCCGCGAACCATGATTGCCAACCGATTGACTTTCCCGGCGAATGTCATCGGCACGCCCTCGAGCTTTACGTAGTGCTCGAGTTCGACGGCGTACAGGCGGGCGAATTCGACCGCCAAGGCCGCGGTGCCGGCGATGCCGGTCGCGGTGTAATCGTCGGTGATGTAGACCTTCTGCACATCGCGGCCGGCGATCATGTTGCCCTGGGTGGAGCGCCTATCCCCGGCGATCAACACCCCGCCCGGGTATCGAAGCGCGACGATGGTGGTGCCATGCGGCAGCGAATCCCCGGCCCGTGCGGCGTCCGCGGTGGCGCCGGCCGGGAGCAACTCCGGCGCCTGCCGGCGCAGGAACTCAGAGAACGACGAGTTTCCGGAGAAGGCTGAGGTCTCGTTGGCGGCCAGTCGATCAGAAAACGACCAGCTCACTGGCCGCCCTTTTGGACGTAGGCCCGCACGAAGTCCTCGGCGTTCTCCTCGAGCACATCGTCGATCTCATCGAGCAGGTCGTCGGTCTCGGCGGCGAGTTTATCGCGGCGTTCCTGCCCACCGGCATCGCTGCCGGAGACGCCGTCGTCCTCGCCGCCACCGCCGCCACGCTTGGTCTGTTCCTGAGCCACCACTGCCTCCTGCTCCCGTCACGCGGACCGGTATCGCCCCCGGACCACCGCTGACCACCCTACCGTTCGGCCCGTCCGGGACCGTCCCTCGGTCAGCGCGTCAGTTGCGCCACGAGTTCCGCCGCGCTGTCCACCGAGTCCAGTAGTGCACCGACGTGAGCTTTACTGCCCCGCAGCGGCTCCAGTGTCGGTATCCGCACCAGCGAATCGCCGCCGAGGTCGAAAATGACCGAGTCCCAGCTGGCGGCGGCGATATCGGCACCGAACCGGCGCAGACATTCTCCTCGGAAGTAGGCCCGGGTATCCGTCGGCGGGTTGTTGACGGCATCGAGTACTTCCTGCTCGGTGACCAGCCGCTTCATCGAGCCGCGCGCCACCAGCCGGTTGTACAGACCCTTGTCCAACCGCACATCGGAGTACTGCAGATCGACCAGCTGCAGCCGTGGAGCCGACCAGGTCAGATTCTCCCGCTGCCGAAAACCCTCGAGCAGCCGTAACTTGGCGGGCCAATCCAGCAACTCGGCACATTCCATCGGATCGCGTTCCAGCAAATCCAGCACCTGGGCCCAGGTTTCCACGACGTGAGCCGCCCGCGGGTCCGGGTCGCGGCTGGCCAGCATCGTGGCCACCCGGTCCAGATAGATGCGCTGCAATGCCAGAGCGGTGAGCTCGCGGCCGTCGGCCAGGGCCACCGTGGCGCGCAACGACGGGTCGCGGCTGACCACGTGGACGGCGTGCACCGGCCGCGCGAGCGTCAAGTCACTGAGATCGACGCCGGCCTCGAT
>CAIWCQ010000331.1 GCA_903911165.1 uncultured Actinomycetes bacterium
CCAAACGCGGCCATAGTCCTTGTTCTCCATCCACCAGGCGCTGTGGCGCACGTTGGTTGTGGTGCCGTTGTTACCCGCCGCAGCGCCGGCCGGAGCCAGAGTCGTCTGGCCATTCGGCGAAAGCTGGTTGGCCTGCGACGACTGAATGTCGCCGAACGCCTCGATCTCGATCAGGTAACCCGTGGACCACTTCGGCGTGATCTTGGCGTCGCCGGTGAAGCGGAAGCGCGTGGAAGCGTTGATGTTCTCGACGCCGGCGTAGGTGTTCTTCTCGATGCCGTCGTCCCAATGCATGATGGACTTGTGCACCCAGCCCGACACGGTCAGCGAGACCTTGCGGTTGCCCTTGCGGACGGTGGTGGCCTCGAGTTCGGCAACGCGCTCCTCGAGATCTGCGCAGCAATCGCCGCCGAGATCGGCAGCTTGGGCGGAAACACCGCCGATGACGATACCAGCCACAGCGACCAGCGCCAGACGGCTAGATGACTTGAACAGTCCCCCGATCATACTCTTCTCCGTTGGACTAAAGCTACTGGTACCAAAGTCACCACGACTGAGACACCCTCCTGCCGCTCGGCCGGTATGCGAGAGGAACGGTCACCCGCCAGCCCCTTCCGACCTTGCTGACGACAGGCTTAGCCCACGGGTTAAGGCGGCGTAAACAACGAAAACCAGTGTGGCGAGAAATGGATCTGGCGTCGTGGCGAAAATGCCACGAGAATCGGCAGTGCGACTTTCCATAGGCATTGAAATCGAATGGCTTTTGAATGTTCGAGTCGAAAGGGTCAAGGTATTATCCGGGTCATTTCCTCGGCTCTCAACCCCATGAAATCCCGATCTGAATTCGCCCCTTTCGCGTGTGGCAACGCGCCTCTGCACGGCTTCCGTCACGGGGCGTATCATGAGTGCGCTGCATTGGCACCGCGCACCCTCGGAGACCGCCATGCCGACCTTGCCAGACGACGTTCAAACCACCTCCGCCCTCGTCATCGGGACCGGTCCGACAGGGCTTGCAACGGCGCTGGCGCTGGCCCGCAGCGGCGTCGATACCGTGCTCGCGGGACCTCCGCCCGCAGCACCTGCCGCGCGGACGGCTGCCCTTTTCTCAGGCAGCATCGCACTGCTGCGAAAGCTCGGAGTGCTCGCACGCTGTGCAGATGGCGGAGCCGCGATCACCGCGATCCGACTGATCGACGACACGGGCGGGTTGCTGCGCGCGCCCGAGGCGCTCTTCACGGCGGCCGACGTCGGTCTCGACATGCTGGGCTACAACATTCCCAATAGCGTTCTCCTGAGCGCCCTGGAGGCCGGCGTCCGGGCCGAGCAGCGCATCCGGCTGGTCATCACGGAGGCCGTCACCGGCCTCGATATCGGCGGGGACCGGGTGGTCGCGCGTCTTGCCGAAGGCGGTGCACTGGCGGCCCGCGTGGTCGTGGCCGCGGATGGACGCCGATCATTGTGCAGGACGGCAGCCGGCATCGGCACGCGGGGCTGGTCGTATCCGCAA
>CAIWCQ010000332.1 GCA_903911165.1 uncultured Actinomycetes bacterium
CCAGTAGTCCTTCCATAGGGTGATCTTGTCGTCACGGACCTTGTGCACGGTGACGAACTGCAGCACTGTGCTCTCCCCAGTGGCCCAGTTCCAGGTCTCGGAGTGCTCGTACATGACGTCGACGCCGTTACTCACCAACACCCCGTCATGGTTCTCGTAGCCGGACAACGACTCCAGGCCAACCTTGAGTCGCTTGACGATGTTCTCGGGGCCGCGGGCTGCAGCGGCGAGACCGACCGGCATGTCGACGTAGATGCAATCGTCGGCAATGAAGGTCTTCAGCTTCTCCCAATCGCGATCGGACAGGGCGTGCCACATTCCGAGCACCGTCTCCTCAGCCGACATCAGCTAACCTCTCTTCGGTGGTAAGAGCCGGTCAATGACCGCTCCGGACAATGGGGTTCCGGGCCGCCGAACCCAACTGGACCGGCAGCTGTACCCAACCCCGCAGCACCCGGGTGTCCCGCCGCAGTCCGGCACCGGCGAGTTGTACGTCAGGAAAGTGAGTGAAGAACTGGCGCAGGCCGACTTCACCCTCGATCCGGGCAAGTGCCGCACCCAGACAGAAATGCCGGCCACCAGAGAACGCGAGATGCTTGCCCGCATTGGGCCGGCGCACGTCGAAACGCTGAGGGTCGTCGAAGACCATCGGGTCGCGGTTGGCGGCGGCGAGGTAGATCACTACCAACTCGCCGCGTTTGACCGAGGTGCCCGCGACGACGGTGTCCCCCCTCGCCACCCGTGCGGTGAGTTGCACCGGGGACTCGAGTCGAAGAATCTCCTCGACAGCTCCCGGCCACAGCGACGGATCCTCGGCCAGGATCTCCAACTGGTCGGGGTGGTTGAGCAGCAGCCGGATCCCGTTGCCGAGCAGGTTGACGGTGGTCTCAAAACCGGCCGCCAACACCAGGCCGGCGACGGCCCGCAGTTCGGTCTGATCCAGACGAACGCCGCCCTCCGATGCCTCGATGAGTTGGCTCATCAGGTCATCGCCGGGGTGTTCGCGCAGGTGCTGTAAATGCGTGCCGAGCCAGTCGTTGAAACCCTCGATGCCGTGCTGGACACGCTGATACTGCTGCCAGCCCAAGCCGAAATCGAGACTGGGAGCGGCTAATTCACCGAATTCGAGAATCTTCGACCGATCGGCTTCCGGCACGCCGAGGATCTCGCTAATCACCGCCACCGGAAGCTGGGCGCAATATCGGTCGATGATATCGACCACACCGGTATCGGTCGCGAGTCCGGCGAGCAGCTGTTCCGCAGTCGCCTCGACTCCGTCGCGCAACCCGGCCACCGCCCGGGAGGTGAATACCGACGAGACCGTCTTGCGGTAGCGAGTGTGTTCGGGCGGTTCGACGGCCAGCAGTGACGGCGCCAGCAATGGGTGCAGCAGATCGGCCCTCGTGCGGCGTTCCAGCCACCGCAGCGGTGCGGGCAGGTTGGCGCCGGATGTGATCACCCTAAAGTCGTCGGATCGAAGTAATTCGTTGGCGATCGTGTGATCGACGGTGAGGTAGCTGACCCTGGACCGCACCATCGGGCCGTGCGAGCGCAACTCCTCGTAGAACGGAACCGGATCGGCACGAACGGCAGGATCGGTTACCAGCCGAGACTGCAGATCACCGCGCCTCGCCGCCAAACCAGCAACTGACCGGACCACGCCGTGCATGGCGAACCAGTGCAGTCGCTCCTTGATCGTCGCCATTGTTCAGGGAGCCGGTGTCCAGCTGACCGGGAGCCTCTTGATGCCGTGGATGAACGCAGACAGCAGCATCGCCGGTTCCTCGGTCACGGTGATATCGGGAATCTGCTTGTGCAACTCCTCGAATACCACCGTGATCTCCCGGCGGGCAAGGTTGGCGCCGAGGCAGAAATGTGTTCCGCCGCCGCCGAACCCGAGGTGATGATTGTGCTGTCGGGCCACGTCGAACTTCCACGGGTTGTCGAACTTTTCCTCATCGCGGTTGGCCGAGGAGTACCACATCGTCACTTTGTCGCCTGCGGCGATCGTGACGCCGCTGAGTTCAACATCGCGGGTGGCGGTGCGACGCATGTACACCACCGGTGAGGCCCAGCGCACGATCTCCTCGACCGCGCTGGGTGTGTGCGCGTCGAAATCGTTCCACCAGATCTCGCGCTGCTCGGGGTAGCGGGCCAGCGCCAGTACGCCGTGACTGATGGCGTTACGCGTGGTCTCGTTTCCGGCGACGGCGAGCAGGATGAAAAACGACGCGATCTCAGCGGAGGTGAGGCGCTCACCGTCAACCTCAGCGGCCACCAGGGCGGTGGTCAGATCATCGCGAGGGTTGACTCGGCGGTCCTCGGCGAGCGCGGTCGCGTAGGCGCCGATATCGAAGGCGACCTTGATGAATTCTTCGTAGTCGGTGGTGAGGTCCGGATCCCCGAAGCCCAAAATGATGTTCGTCCAGTGAAAAATCCTCTGGTGGTCATCCTCGGGGATGCCCATCATGTCGCAGATCACCTGCAGCGGAAGCGGTCCGGACAATTCGGCGACGAGTTCGCCGTTACCGTCGGGATTGTTGGTGATCAGATCCGACACCAATCGTTGGGCGCGCGTCCGGACCGATTCCTCGGTCCGGGCCACCACCTTCGGCGTGAAGGCGCTGCGCACGATGTTGCGCAATCGCGCGTGGCGCGGATCGTCGAGGGAGATCATCGAACCGAAGTACTCGGCGACCTCGGGGGACTGATCGGCGATGGTGATATTGGGGTAGGAACTGAAGATGTCCGGGTGGCGGCTGGCGTAGTGGACGTCCTCGAACTTCATCAGCGCCCAGTGACCGGCACCTGCCGGAAAGCCCTCGTAGCCGACCTCGTTGAAGAAAGTGACCGGCGCCTCGCGCCGCAGGGTCGCAAACGCACCGTCCCGGACCGAGTCATCCAGCGCCCAGAATTCCAGAGTGCCCAAATTGATGTCCGCGAGCGGCACCTGCGGGGGAGCCTCGCCGTTCACGCGGGTGGCGATTCCCCGGTGTGCGTTACCCATGCTTGACGTTCCGTCCTGTGAAGGTGATCGAAAAGACTCTATGACTGTTCTTCGACAACATTCTTGATGCGCTCCAGGGTGGTCCGCATGTCGCGCAGGTTGCGGCGTTCCCGAAGGAAACCCCCGAATACCCGGAACACCGAGATCAACGGTGAACTGATCATCCGGAACGATTCCGTGACGTCGGTGCCGTCATCGCGCGGCGTCAACCGATAGTGCCAGTTGTTAACCGCGGTGTCGCCCGGGCCCAGTACCGCGAATCCGAATTCGCGGCCGGGTTCGCAGGCGGTGACCCGGCAGGTGGTCCAGTACACCGGTCCGATCTCGTTGCGGCGGACGTGTCCGCGGAACTTCGCACCCAGCGCGGGACCGGTGGCGCCGTCGAGCCATTCCGACTCGAACACCTCCGGAGAGAACCGCCCGGTGTTGCGGACATCAGCGATCAGATCCCAGATCTTCTCGGCCGGTGCTGCCATGCGAACAGTGACGGAGCCTTTCATGGCCCCGATCCTAGGCCGTAACGTCATCCGGTGTGGGTTCAGGACGGCGGCCGCTGGTGGTGGAGCGCTTCATCGCCGCCCCGCCGCCGGCAGTGTGGAACCTGTTGGTCGACGTGTCGGCCTGGCCGCAGTGGGGGCCGTCGGTACGCCGTGCGACGTTGGCCGACCACGCCGAGGAACTCGCACTCGGAGTCCGAGGCGACGTCTGGACCGCGGTGGGGGTGCGGTTGCCGTTCGTCATCACCGAGTTCGACGCGGGCCGACGGTGGGCGTGGCGGGTCGCCGGAGTGCCGGCCACCGGCCATCAGGTGAACGCCGCCGCAGGTGGCTGCCGGGTGCGATTCGAGGTGCCGTGGTGGGCGGCGGCCTATCTGCCGGTGTGTGCGGTGGCTGTGGGCAGGATCGACAGGATGGCCGGCTAGCCGACCGGACCCTTCGCCAACATCAGGGGAGCGTTGCGGGGGATGCCGCCGCGATCCACCCAGGTGAGCATGACGATATCGCCGGGCTTGCGCCGGTTCATCACGGTGGATAGGTCCGCCGCCGAGGCGATCGCGAGCCCGTCGACGGCGGTGATCACATCGCCGTCGAGCAGGCCGATCTGCTGGGCCGGGGTGTTCGGCAGGACCTGGCGCACCACCGCGCCCGGGGGCCCGGCGCGCAGGAGCGACGAGTCGGCGATCGCGACGCCGATGAAAGCCGTGTCACCGATGTGGATCGAATCCGAGGCCGCACCCGCGCGGATCTGATTGGCGATGGCCAGTGCCCGGTCGATCGGGATCGCGAACCCCTCTCCGCCGGTGACCCCGTCCATCCGATAGGTGAGGGTGGCGGCGACATTGACCCCCACCACCTGCCCGGCACTGTTGACCAGTGGGCCACCGGAATCACCCGGCCGGATGTCGGCGGCCACCCGAATTAGGTCGTAGAGTTCCCTCGCGCCACCGCCGGCCTCGTTGGTGGCGCGCACCGACGCGCCGATCTGGGTGATCGCGCCCGGCGCATAGCTTGGCGGCGCGCCGGGGCCGTTGGAGTTGCCGATAGCCGCAATCGGGTCCCCGACCGCAAGGGTCGACGAGGTTCCGAGGATTGCTGTCGGGAGGCCCGCGGCTCCGCGTAAGCGCACCAGTGCGATGTCGTTGGCGCGATCGAATCCGATGACGTCGACCGGGTAGGTCCGGCTGTTTGCCAGGCTCACCGCGGTGATCTCGGTGCCGCCCTCGATGACGTGGTTGTTGGTCAGCACCTCACCGTCGGGATTCAGCAGGATGCCGGTGCCGGCCCCGGTGGCGCCCTGGTAACTCATGGTGGTGTTGATGTCGACGAGGCCGGGCACCACCTGACTGAGCAGCGCCGATTGGTCCAGGGGTGCCCGAGGTGAGGGGGTCGGCGACGCCGAGGCGGGTGCCGCAATCACGCCACCGAGCATCATCAGTACTGCCAACACACCGCTCAGGCGGCGTGCCAGGCGGCCCGAGGCGAACGGACGTGGTGCGCGCATACCGTTAACTTTGCCTGATAAACGGCGAAACGGCGAAAAACTCGCCGCAGGCACCGCGCCACGGGTCTCGCACCCGGCCGGTAACATCGGCTGTATCGCTGACCTGGGCGAGGAAACCATGAATCGCGACAGCCTCCGCTCCCGACCGTATCCGCTGCTCATTGCTGCTTCCCTGGTGATGTCCCTGGTGCTGGGTGCGACCTTCATCACCATGCACCGCATCTATGACCTGCGCGGGCCCGCCGTCGAGGCTCCGGTGCCCCTGACCGATGAGCAGATCCAGCAGCAGGTGCTCGAACCGGCGCGTCAGATTGTCGGCACTGCCGGCCTCGAGGCAGTCACCGGAACCTACATCCCGATGTCCTGCGCACCTGAGGATGCGCCGCCGTATCAGGGCACCGC
>CAIWCQ010000333.1 GCA_903911165.1 uncultured Actinomycetes bacterium
ACCGTCCGGCCAGCCGTCAGCTCAAGATCGACCTCGGACCATGACCGGAAGTCCCGCAGCCCAAGATGACGGACAAACATCGAGTTCAGCCGGACAGCGGAATTCGTTTGACCGCGTGGCCGCCAAACTGGTTACGCAATGCAGAAACAGCTTTCATGGTTGGTGATTGTTCCTGCCGCGAGGCAAAGCGGGCGAACAGAGAAGCCGCGATCACCGGTGTTGGCACTCGGTGATTGATGGCCTCCTCGACCGTCCAACGGCCCTCGCCGGAGTCTTCGGTGTAGTCGGAGATGTCGGTGAAATTCGGATCTTCGGCGAGAGCCTTTGCCAGCAGTTGCTGCAGCCATGACCGCACGACGGTACCGTTGGTCCAGGCTTGGATCACCGCCTGGGTGTCAGTGACCAGTGGCTCAGCAGCGAGCAACTCATAGCCTTCGGCATACGCCATCATCAACCCGTACTCGATACCGTTGTGCACCATCTTGGCGTAATGTCCGGCGCCGACCGGCCCGGCATGTACGAAGCCGTCGGCGACTGGGCCCGGCGGCCGCAAGGCATCGAATACCGGCATCATCCGGGCGATGTCCGCGTCGCTTCCTCCGACCATGAGACCGTAACCCTCAGTGAGTCCCCAGATACCGCCTGAGACTCCCGCGTCGATGAAGCCGATGCCTTTCTCGGCCAGCAGTTCAGCGTGTGGGCCATCCTCGGTGAAGCGCGAGTTACCGCCGTCGACAACCAGATCGCCGGTACTGAGTACTTCCGACAGCGACACGATCGTGTCGTGCGTGATCGGTCCGGACGGCACCATCACCCAGACCACGCGGGGCTGCTGGAGTTTATCGGCCAATGCGGCCAGGGTGGGCACGTCGGAGACTTCCGGACGCGGGTCGTACCCAACAACGTCGTGCCCGCCGGCGCGGAGTCGCTCCCGCATGTTGAAACCCATTTTTCCCAAACCAACCAGGCCGAGTTGGATGCGTGTTCCTTTCTCGAGTTTTTCGGTCAGCCAGGCAGGCGAACGGGCATTAGTAGGTACACGTAATCGGTATCGGCGGCCGGAAAGGGTCCCGGCCCCTCATATCCGGCAGCATCGTCGGCTGGGCGCAACACCGCGGGCTTGCTGGACGTGGTGAAACCAAACAGCACCCGCTCGCAGTGCAGCGAGCCCAACCCGTCAGTCAAGTAGGTCGGGTTGAACGCAATGGTTAACGGTTCGCCGGCGAATTCCACCGGGAGTTCCTCCTCAGCAAGACCAACACCATCCGCGCCGGCGAACAGGCGCAGTGAGCCGGGCCCGAACTCCATCCGGATCTGGGAACCGCGCTCGGCAACCAACGCCACGCGTTTAATCGCTTCGGTGAGCTCCACAATGGCGACCGTCGCCATTGCGGTGTGCTCCGTAGGCAGCAGTTGACGGAACTTCGGAAACTCGTTCTCCAGGAGGCTGGTGGTACTTCGTCGGCCGCCACTGCGCATTCCAAGCAACCGCGCGTCACCAACAGCCGCACCGGTGCCGAGAGCCAAATGCACCTCCGCCCCGGAGGTGACCGCCTTGGCGGCCTCCGCCAGCATCTTGGCCGGCACCAGTACCGCGGCCTCGACGTCAGCGGTGGTAGTAACCCAGGTCAGCTCGCGTACCGCCAGGCGGAAGCGGTCGGTTGCTGCCAACACCACCTTCGACCCGGATATCTCAACGCGAATGCCGGTCAGCATCGAGATCTGATCATCGCGACCCGCGGCCACCGCAACCTGGCCGACCGCTTCGGTAAACAGGTCGGCCGGCAGAACGCCGGTTTCCTCGGGCAAGGTGGGCAACGTTGGGTAGTCCTCCACCGGCATGGTGGGTAACGAGAATTTCGCGCTACCGCAGTTCAACAACATCCGTGAACCGTCGACACTCACCTCGACCGGCTTAGCGGGTAATGATCTGGTTATCTCGGACAACAGCCGCCCTGAGACCAAAACCGCTCCTGCAGAAGCGATTTCAGCGGGCACGTGGACCTCAGCCGACACGTCGGAGTCGAATCCGGTGATTGTCAAACCCGAGTCGGAACCGGTGATCAGAACGCCGGCGAGAATTGGCCGGGATGGTTGCTTCGTCGGCAGGATTCGCGCCACCCAGGCGACCGCCTCGGCGAAATCGTCGCGCGCGAGGCGAAATTTCAAGTCGGAGTCAACCATCGTGGTTGCCACGTCCATCGTGTCCTTTCGTCATCCCGGCAACGGCCAGCCGGGAGCGCCCATCAGATGAACCGTAGAGCGTCGAGGCCGATCGCGAAAGCGAATCGGCTGGCGGTGGGGAGGCGTTTTTGGTGGTGGTGGTACCGAGCTAGGGGATCTTCCCCAGGGTTTCTCTTTTGAGAGGATTTATAAATAGAGATAACAGCAGTAGTAATAGGCCCTGTGGAAGCTGTTGGCAAGTGGATGGATCCGCTGCTGAGACCCGGTGGGGGGATGTGGATGGGTTGTCGGTAACTTCCCGGTCAGTGCCGGCGCGTTGTGCACGGCCCGCAGTCTTGTTGGGGAGTCCGCCGGCGCGAGGGCATTTGCCTTACAGTCTGTCCACAGGTAGTGCACAGCCCGACCGGCGTTGCAGTTGGTGCACAAGTTGCGGAAGTTTTTAGCGCTTGGCGCGCTGGCGGATCTGTGTCGTGAGTTCTTTGACGTGGTCGAAAATTTCGCGTTTGTGTGCCATCTCGCCGAGGATCTTTCGTTGCGCGTACATCACCGTGGTGTGGTCGCGACCGAAGGCCTGGCCAATTTTAGGCAGCGATAGATCAGTAAGTTCGCGGCAGAGGTACATGGCGATCTGGCGAGATTGCGCCAGCGTGCGGGTCTTACCCGGCCCACGCAATTCCTCGACGGTGGTGTCGAAATATTCGGCGGTGGCGGCCATGATCATCGACGCGCTGATTTGGATCGTGCCGGCATCAGCGACCAGGTCGCGCAGGACAATCTCTGCCAGGGCCGCGGTCATAGGGGTTTTGTTCAACGAGGCGAATGCTGTTACTCGGATCAGCGCGCCTTCGAGTTCGCGGATGTTGCGTTCAATGCTGCTGGCGATGAGCTCGAGCACGTCGTCGGGTACGTCTAGACGCTCCATCTGCGCCTTTTTCCGCAGGATGGCGATGCGGGTTTCCAGTTCCGGCGGCTGGACGTCGGTGATCAGCCCCCATTCGAACCGGGTTCGCAATCTGTCCTCGAGGGTGGCTAACTGCTTGGGCGGGCGATCGGAGGAGATAACGATCTGCTTGTTGGCGTTATGCAAGGTGTTGAAGGTGTGGAAGAACTCCTCCTGAATACCTTCCTTACCCTCGATGAACTGGATGTCGTCGACGAGGAGAACGTCGATCTCGCGGTAGCTACGCTTAAATGCCACGCGGCGGTCATCGCGCAGTGAATTGATGAAGTCGTTGGTGAATTCTTCTGTCGAAACGTATTTCACCCGCATGCCGGGAAACAGCCGCTGGGCGTAGTTGCCGGCGGCGTGGAGCAGATGGGTTTTGCCCAGCCCCGACTCGCCCCAGATGAATAGCGGGTTGTACGCCCGTGCCGGGGCCTCCGAGATGGCCAGAGCGGCTGCATGTGCAAACCTGTTCGAGGACCCGATGATGAAGGTGTCGAAGGTATATCGCCGGTTGAGGCTGGCCTCGGCTGCCTCGGCTGCCGCATCGCCACGCGGCCGCTCGGTGAAATATCCCGGCCAACTCTCATGGGCGCTGGCCAGCGCTTCGTGGTCATCATCGACTTCGTCGGTGTCAGGGTTGGTCGGGTTGGCGCCGTCGATAACGACGCCGTCCCCGGAACCGTCTGGGCCGGGTTCGATCCGTACCCCCAGCTCGATTCGTTGGCCAAGCCGCCGGCTGAGGGCGTCGATGATGGGTGCGCGCAGGTGCCGTTCGATCTCGTTTTGGACAAAGGGACTCGGGACGGACAGGAGGGCGAATCCCTCAGCGATGGTGAGCGGCTGGACGAGCTTGAGCCAGGCACGCTGCTGTGGAGTAAGGGGGGGATCGAGAACGGCGACTGGGTGCTCGGTAGCGGCATCGCCGCCAAGTCCCGCATCGCCGTTCAGTTCGGATACCACCGACCGCCAGACCGCCGTAAAGTCCGGGCTATCTGCCACTGGCGGATCCCCCTGACCTCACTGTTGAACGCGGAACGGTTGGTCCCTACCTAAACTGTCCACATGGTTATCCACAGGTGTGCACAGGGTTGGAGCCTAGTCGCCGTAGCCTATTAGCGTTAGTTGTCCGGTGGCAGGGAATTCACCGAATGGACGCTCGGGATTGTCCTGCTCTGCGAGAAGCTAACAGGTTTTGACACAGGTGCCAACCGATAGCGGCTGCATGCGCGAACGCCCAATCCCGGGTCGAGTTTCCCGTGGTTTGACCTGCGGAAGTGACCTCAGTACCCTCAAGGGGTCGCCAGTTATCGGTGGCACGGCAGCGACCGGACAGTCGGGTGCGCGCCGGTTCGAGCAGAACTTAGACAGAAGCGGTTGCATCCCGGACGGTGCCGTGTACCACCGGGCGGAGCAGCTACTCGCGATGAGGAGAAAAGGCCGTGGCCAAGGGCAAACGGACGTTCCAGCCGAACAACCGCCGGCGGGCCAGGGTCCACGGTTTCCGCTTGCGGATGCGAACCCGTGCGGGCCGGGCAATTGTGACCGCGCGGCGCCGCAAGGGCCGCGGCACGCTGACTGCCTGAATTCAAGGCGACGCGGAATGCTCCCGGCCCGAAACCGGATGACGCGGTCTGCGGAGTTCGACCTCGCCGTGCGACACGGTGTGCGGGCGCCGCAGCCTTCCATCGTCGTGCATGCTCGCCGGCCCGTCGGTGAACTGTCGGTCGGCTCACCCCAGATCGGCCTCATTGTCGCGAAATCGGTTGGTGGTTCGGTAGATCGGCATCGGGTGGCACGATTGATTCGGCACGCCGCGCGCGGGATTCTGACTGAGTTGGATCCGGCCGACCGGATTGTCATACGCGCGCTGCCCGCCTCCCGCACCACCCCATTTACTGCCCTTGAGCAGCAGTTATTGACAGGTGTCCGACGTGCCCAGCACTTGCTGAACCGAAGCCGATGAGTGTCGCAGATGCCCGTCGGGTAACCACGCCGAACACTGCGGTGCGGATGGTGGTGACCGCCATCGAGTTGTACCGCCACATGGTTTCGCCACTGCGCCTACCATCCTGCCGTTTCATGCCGACGTGCAGCCAATACGCGGTGGAGGCCCTCACCGAGTACGGCCTGCTGCGCGGCGGTTGGCTGACCCTACGGCGATTGGGTCGGTGTGGACCGTGGTGTGCCGGCGGCTGGGATCCGATACCCGATCACGGGCTCGATAAAGGCTCACCACCCGAGGTCAGGAGTGCGCATGTTTAATTGGTTCAGCCTCGACTACATCTACTACCCGGTGTCGGGAATCATGTGGCTCTGGTACAAGCTATTCGCGGCCATGCTGGGGCCGGAGAACTTCTTCGCCTGGGCGCTGACAGTGATGTTCCTGGTGTTCACCTTGCGAGCGCTGCTTTACAAACCCTTTGTCCGCCAAATTCGGACCACTCGCCAAATGCAGGAACTCCAGCCACAGATCAAAGCGCTGCAGAAGAAATATGGCAAAGACCGCCAACGGATGGCGCTGGAAATGCAGAAGCTTCAACGCGAGCACGGCTTCAATCCGATCCTGGGATGCCTCCCGATGCTCGCTCAGATCCCAGTGTTTCTCGGCCTGTATCACGTCCTGATGTCGTTCAACCGCACCCAGACGGGCTTCGGCCGGTTGGGTCTGTCGGTCGAGGAAAACCGTTCACTGGGCAACTATTTCTTTGACGCTGCCGATGTCGGCCACTTCTTGGACTCCAACCTTTTCGGTGCGCCCATTGGTGCGGCAATCACCCAGCAGCACGGCCTCGCGGCGTACACGGTCTTCAGCAGGCCGGCTGTTGCCGCAGTGGCGGTACCGCTGATGATCCTGGCCGGCATCGCGACGTACTTCAACAGCCGCGCCTCCATTGCGCGTCAGAGCCCGGAGGCGGCTGCCAACCCGCAGACCGCGATGATGAACAAACTCGCGCTGTACGTGTTTCCCCTCGGCGTCGTTGTGGGCGGGCCGTTCTTGCCGATCGCGATCATCATCTACTGGGTGTCTAACAACATCTGGACCTTCGGCCAGCAGCACCTCGTTTTCGGAAAGATCGAGAAGGAAGAAGAGGCTCAGAAGCAGGAGGAGTTGGCCCGACGTTCAGCCAATGCGCCAGCGCCGGGGGCTAAGCCACTCAAAGCCCGCAAGGGTGCTCCCGCCGACGCGCTAGAGGTGTCTGAGGGCGACCAGATCAGCGAATTCACAGATGCCGCAGGGGATTCCGGCACCGAAGCCAAACCCGGCACCGAAGCCAAACCCAGCAACGGGGCCCGATCCGCAAGCACCAACGGTGCCGCCAAGGGGGGAACCAAGGGGGGAACCGCGGGGGGAACCAATGGCGCCCAGGCCCCGAGTAGAACGCCTCGACCGGGTGCACGGTCGAAAAAACCTAAGCGTCAACGCTGACCCGGATCATGATCCGGCGGGAGAAGGAGTGTGTGGATGACTGAGACCGAAACCCACGACGTGGGAGATCTGGTAACCCCAGATGCCGGGGACACCGTGGCCAGCGACACCGTGGCCAGCGACACCGTGGACGCGCCGGTGAGAAGAACCGGTGACCGCGAGGATCGATTAGTCGCCGAGGGCGAGATCGCCGGTGACTACCTCGAGGAGTTCCTTGACCTCTTGGATTTCGATGGCGATATCGACCTTGATGTCGAGGGGGACCGGGCGATGGTGAGCATCGACGGCGGAGAGGACCTGGCCAAGCTGGTCGGCCGCCGCGGTGAGGTGCTGGATGCCTTGCAGGAACTGACGCGTCTTGCGGTCCATCAGAGGACAGGGGAGCGCAGCAGGCTGATGCTCGACGTAGCGGGCTGGCGCCGCCGTCGCCGCGAGGAGCTCACCGCGATGGGCGATAAAGTGGCGCGGCGGGTGCTTGCGAGTGGCCAGCGGGAGGAGCTCGCACCCATGACGCCCTTCGAACGGAAGATCGTCCACGATGCGATCGCGGCGGTCCCGGGCACCCGTAGTGAGAGCGAGGGAGTCGAACCCTCCCGCCGCGTGGTCGTACTGCGGTCCGGGGACGCCGCTACCGCCGTTCCGGCGGCGGCCGACTGAAGTTACATAGCTGTAGTTCCGACGCGACGAGGGGATGTTTCACGTGAAACA
>CAIWCQ010000334.1 GCA_903911165.1 uncultured Actinomycetes bacterium
CGCGTCGATGGCGGTTCCGGCGGCAAGCCGCTCCAGTGACGTCGATCCCGCGGTCAATGCGGCCGCGGCCAGGTCCTCGACGCGGCCAACAGAGGCCGCCAACGCCTGTGGATGGGCGTCGCTGGTGTGGCCGAAGGTCAACAGTTCGGGCAGCGGCCCGTCCGGCAACGGCGCGAGTTCGGCTTCGGCCAGCGGTGCATAGGCACCGGGCGAGCGGCGCACCGTCTGGGCGGCGTTGTTGATCAGGATGTCCAACGGTCCGGCGGCGGCCACCGCATCGGCAAGGCCGACCACCTGGGCCGGGTCACGAAGATCGATGCCGACGATGCGGAGGCGATGCAACCAGTCCGGTGAATCGTCGAGTTGAGCGAAACGGCGCACGGCATCGCGGGGAAACCTGGTGGTGATCGTCGTGTGCGCCCCATCCCGGAGCAGCCGAAGTGCGATGTACATGCCGATCTTGGCGCGGCCACCGGTGAGCAGGGCGCGCTTGCCGCTCAGATCGGTGCGCGCCTCCCGCTTGGCATGGCTGAAGTCGGCGCACTCCGGACACAGTTGGTGATAGAACGCGTCGACCCGGGTGTAGTGCTGCTTGCAGATGTAGCAGGCCCGCGAGCGCAGCAGCGTGCCGGCACTGGCGGTGGCCGATGACGCCGCGAGGGGGACGCCGCGGGTTTCGTCATCGATGCGATCCGGCGCGCCCGTCGCGGTCGCAGCGACCACCGCGCGGTCGGCTTCGGCGATCTGCAACCGCTTGGTATCCCGGCGGGATTTCTTCACCGCCTTGAACATGCGCCCCGTCGCCCGGCGGACGGCGACGAAGTCCGGATGAGACTCGTCGAGACGATCCAACTCGGCCAGAACGTCGAGCGTCACCCGCAGTCGTTCGGGGTCGATGCCGGACTGCTTGTCGAAATCCACGGTCGATTGTATCGAGTTGCTAGGCTGAGCGACCTTGTGACCGACCCGACTCACACCGCCCCCCGTCCGCATCCCTGGCGACTGCGGCTGGATTCCTATCCGGTCATCGACGAGATCGCCGCCCGCTACGGCGACATGGACGCCAACGGCCACCTGAATAACCTGGCGTTGGAGTCACTGCACGAAAACGCGCGCGCGACCATGAACCGGGGACTGCTGCCGAATGCCTATGACGTCGGACGGCGCCGGATCCGACTGGTCACGTCGCAAAACGCCGTGCACTTCCTCGCCGAGGCGCACTGGCCGGCGACCATTGCGACTGGCGCGGGGGTCGGCCGGATCGGCAGGACCTCCTACGTGGCGTCGACCGCACTGTTCATCGACGGCACCTGCATCGGAGTGTGCGACACGGTTCTGGTCGCACTCGGCGAGAACGGTCCGGAACCACTGACCGAGGAGTTCCGCGCCGCTCTGCAGACGGTGCTGATGAGCGCTACAGATCTTTGAGTGCCTCGATGACCTCGGAAACCGACTACTTGGCATCACCGAACAACCTCGAGGTCTGGTCCAAGAAGACCAGTGGGTTCTCGATACCGGCGTAGCCCGACGACATCGAACGCTTGAGCACGATCACCGACCGGGACTGGTCGACGTTGAGGATCGGCATGCCGAAGATCGGACTCGACGAGTCGTTGCGAGCGGCCGGGTTGGTGACGTCGTTGGCCCCGATCACCAACGTCACATCGGTGCGCCCGAATTCGCCGTTGATGTCGTCCATCTCCTTCATCGCGCCGTATTCGACGTCGGCTTCAGCGAGAAGCACGTTCATATGGCCGGGCATTCGGCCGGCGACCGGGTGGATGGCGAACTTGACTTCGACGCCCTTGGCTTCGAGCAGGTCGGCCATCTCCTTGACGGTGTGCTGGGCCTGCGCGACGGCCAGGCCGTAGCCCGGCACCACGATCACCTGGTTGGCGTAGGCCATCTGGATGGCGGCGTCGGCGGCCGAGGTGGCCTTGACCGGACCCTGGTCCCCGCCGGCCGGACCACCCACGGCGTCGGTGCCGCCGAAGGAACCGAACACGATCGCCGGGATGGACCGGTTCATCGCAACGGCCATCAGATTGGTCAGAATCGAACCCGACGCACCGACGATCATGCCGGCGACGATCATCGCGGTGTTGTTCAGTGCCAAACCAGCCGCGGCGGCAGATAAACCGGTCATCGCATTCAGCAGAGAGATAACCACCGGCATGTCGGCGCCGCCGATGGGAAACACCACGAACAACCCCATCAGGCCGGCCAGCACCAGCACCACCACGATCCACCACTGCGCACTGCCCTCGCCGGGATGCGCGCGCACGCCGATGTACACCGCCGCGCCGATGGCGGCGATCAACATCACGATGTTGGACGCCTGGAAAAGCTTGGCGCTGGACACCAGTTTCTTCTCGACGTTCTTCGGGATCGACTCCTGCAACTTCGCAAAGGCGACCAGTGAGCCCCAGAACGACACCGAGCCGATGATCGCCGCGAACAGCGAGCCGACGACCAGTGCCACGGTGGGTGTCTGCTCCGGCTTGAATTCCGAGAAGCCCTTTGTCTCAATGAATTCCGCCCAGGCGATCAGCGCAACCGTTCCGCCGCCGACGCCGTTGAAGAGGGCGACCAACTGCGGCATCGCCGTCATCTTGGTCTTCTTGGCCGGCGGCACACCCAGGATCACGCCCAGCGCCAGGCCGGCGATGATCAGGATCCAGTTGATCGCGGCGGTGTCGCGAACCTTGATCAGTGTGGCGAGCACGGCGATACCCATGCCGGCGGCGGCGATCCAGTTGCCGCGCACCGCAGTCTTGGGTCCCGTCAACCCGGACAGGCCGAGGATGAAGAGCCCGAAGGCGACGATGTAGAGGACGTCGACGAGATAGTTCATTTGACGTCGACCTTCGCCTCAGCCGACACGGCCGGCTTCGAACGGCCCTTGAACATGCTCAGCATGCGGTCGGTCACCAGGAATCCACCGATGACGTTCAGCGTGCCGAAAACCAGGGCGACGAAACAGATGATCCGCACGCCCCAGTGGGCGTCGGCCGGTAAAGCGCCGAGCACCAGCAACGCCCCGAGCACCACGATGCCGTGGATGGCGTTGGTGCCTGACATCAGCGGGGTGTGCAGCGTATTGGGCACCTTGGAGATCACCGCGAACCCGACGAAACCGGCCAGCACCAGAATCGCGAGGTTTGACAGCAGTTGGGTGTACATCAGGAGGCCTCTCGATCGCGGGTGACGCACGAGGCCGAAACGACCTCGTCGGAGAAGTCCGGCGCGAGAACGCCGTCTGTGATCAACAGTTCCAGCAGCGAGGTGAGGTTCTTGGCGTACAACTCGCTGGCATGCTCGGGCATGGTGGCCGGCAGGTTCAGCGGCGAGGCGATCGTCACGCCGTGCTTCACCACGGTCTGTCCCGGTTCGGTGAGTTCGCAGTTACCACCGGTCTCGCCCGCCATGTCCACCACCACACTGCCGGGCTTCATACCCGCTACCGCGGCAGCGGTCACCAGCCGCGGCGCGGGGCGGCCGGGCACCAGCGCGGTAGTGATCACCACGTCGAAGCCGCCAATGGCCTGCTCGAGCTTCGTCTGCTGGGCGGCCCGCTCATCCTCGGTGAGTTCGCGCGCGTAGCCGCCCTCGCCCGCGGCATCGATGCCGAGATCCAGCCATTGCGCGCCGACTGAGCGCACCTGATCGGACACCTCGGGTCGCACGTCGTAGCCGGTGGTTCGCGCGCCCAACCGCTTGGCGGTGGCCAGCGCCTGCAGTCCGGCCACCCCGACGCCGAGTACCAGCACCGTGGCGGGCTTGACGGTGCCGGCGGCGGTGGTCAACATCGGGAAGAACCGGGTCGACAGACTCGCGGCCAACAGCACCGCCTTGTAGCCCGCGACGTTGGCCTGGGAGGACAGCGCATCCATCACCTGCGCGCGGGAGATCCGCGGGATCGCCTCGACCGCGAACGCCTGCACACCGGCGGTCCTGAGCGCGTCAATCTGATTGTCGGCGTTGCGTGGCGCGAGGAAACCGACCAGGGTCTGCCCCGAACGCAGCCGCGCCACCTCGGCCGCCGTCGGCGGGGCGACCTTCACCACCACGTCGCACCCCCAGGCGTCGCCGATCACCGCACCTGCGGCGGTGTAGAGATCATCGGGCAGCAGTGCCGCGTCACCGGCGCCGGATTCCACCACCACGGCGACACCGGAGTTCACCAGCGTCGAGACCGCTTTGGGAACCAGCGCCACCCGGCGTTCATCGGGCTCCGACTCGACGACGACGCCAACTGTCGTGCCGGTGGAACCTGTCGTATCGGTGTTCGTCATGACCTGTGCACGTGCTTCCTAGGATTGGGCCTACCCGATGCTCGTGACACCCTAACTGCCCGGCCCTGACCATCGGGCCCCGGAATGGCAGCGTCGTGGAAGAATCCGAGCCATGAACTCAGCCGGGGTCTGGGATGTCGTCGTCGTCGGAGCGGGCTTCGCCGGCCTGGTGGCTGCCCGCGATCTGATCGAAGCGGGTCGCGACGTGGTCGTCCTCGAGGCGCGGGACCGCCCGGGCGGTCGCACCTACTCGGGCACGTTCCCCGGAACCGACGTCGTGATCGACCTCGGTGCCGAGTGGTTCGACCCGGCGCGGCACCACTTCATGGCGGCAGAGGTGGCTCGGTACGGCGCACAGTTCGTCGAGGCGGACAAGGGCGGTGCCAGCCGCTGGTACCTCGATGGTCGGCACGCCGACGGTGACGAACCCGACGGCCTGATCGACATGAACGAGTTGGAGGAGGTGTTGAACCGGCTGCGGGC
>CAIWCQ010000335.1 GCA_903911165.1 uncultured Actinomycetes bacterium
CCCGCGACGGAAACTACTTGGGCCGCGTTAATGCCTAATGGCATGGGGGCCGCGTTAATGCCTAATGGCATGGGGGCCGCGTTAATGCCTGAACATGACTGAACGCAAGCCCGACAAGGGGCGCCATCAGGCGCGTAAGCGAGCGGTCGACCTGCTCTTCGAGGCGGAGGCGCGTGGGTTGTCGGCAGCCGAAGTGGCTGAATCGCGTACCTCGCTTGCGAGCTCGAACCCCGATGTGTCGGCGCTGACCCCCTACAGTGCGACGGTCGCGCGCGGGGTCAGTGAACACTCGGCACACATCGATGAATTGATTTCGTCCCATCTGCAGGGCTGGACTCTGGAGCGACTTCCCGCCGTCGACCGCGCGATCATGCGCGTCGCGGTGTGGGAATTGTTGTATGCCGACGACGTGCCTGGGCCGGTCGCCGTCGACGAAGCTGTCCAACTCGCCAAGGAACTCTCCACTGATGACTCGCCCGGATTCGTCAACGGGGTGCTCGGGCAGCTGATGTTGGTGACACCGCAGATCCGCGCCGCGGCTGCAGCGGTTCGCAGCGCGCAAGCCGGGGACTAAAAGGCGCCGTCTACAACCCCAGCGCTTCGTAGGTGCGTCGGACGAATTTCGGTTGAGCCGACTGCAGTTTCGCCACTGCCGTGTTGCCCGCGACGGCGGCCGCCGCTGCGGCGTTGAGGTCGGGATAGTTCTGAATCAGATAGATCAGGATGAGATCGTTGGCGGGATCAGCCTGCCACCAGGTTCCGTATGCTCCGGGCCAGCCGAAGGTGCCCAGACCGCCCGCGCCGAACAACTGCGCGGAGCGCGCCGCATCGGTGACCACCGACAAATTCAGCCCAAATCCGCGGCCCAGCCAAAATGGTGCGCCCAGGAACGGCTGCTGCTTCTGCTCCTCAGTGAGCCGGTCGGTGCGCATTGACGCCACCGACTGCTCGGCGAGCACCCGAACGCCGTCCAGGGTTCCGCCGGCCAGCAGCATCCGCGCGAAGCGAAGGTAGTCGTCGATTGTCGACACCAGGCCCGCGCCACCCTGACAGAACCTCGGCTCCTTCACTGGGATGGGGCCCATCATGTCGTGCTGCAGGTCGCCCGTCTCATCGAGCCGGTACATGGTTGCGGCGCGTCCACGCTTGTCCGGCGAGATGAAGAAGCCGGTGTCGGTCATACCCAACGGCTCGAAGATCCGTTCCGCCAGAACGACATGCAGCGGTTTGCCCACGATGCGAGACAGCGCGATTCCGAGTATTTCGGTGCCGTGGCTGTACGTCAGCCGCTCGCCGGGTTGATGGATCAGGGGCAGCACGGCGACCTCGGACAGCCAGTGGTCCTGGTCCTGGCGCAGCGACACCTGCCCGTAGGCGCGGCTTATCGGTCCGCCCACCGAGAATGCGTAGCCAAGCCCGCTGCGGTGGGTCATCAGGTCCTCGACGGTGATCGGACGCTGCGCCGCCACGGTGCCGTTCAGCGGGCCGTGCGGGTCGCTGAGCACCCGCATATCGGCCAACTCGGGCAGCCACCGGCTGACCGGATCGGTCAACGCCAGCTTGCCCTCCTCGGCCAGTGCCATCGCCGCGGCAACGGTGACCGGTTTGGTCATCGAGGCGATCCGGAAGATGGTGTCCCGCCGCATCGGAAGGTTCGCCTCGACATCGCTGTGACCGATCTCGTTGACCTGGATGACCTCGCCGCGATGCCATACGCAGGTAACCCCGCCGGAGAGCAGGCCAGACTCGACGGCCTGGGTCAGGGCTGTCCGGTTGTCGGCGAGGCTCATCGGCGCGAGTCTACGCAAACCCGTCGGCGTTGCGGGTGCTAGGCTGCGGGCGCATCGACATCCTTTAACGATCCGTCCCGAGAGGCGGAGAAGGAGGTCAGGTTCGTGGGAACCGCCGACCGTGAACTCATGTCCGCCTCGGACGTCGGCAGAACCATTTCCCGCATCGCTCATCAGATCATCGAGAAGACCGCTGTTGACGGCGCCGATGCGCCGCGGGTGGTTCTGCTCGGCATCCCGACCCGGGGGGTGACCCTGGCGGATCGGCTGGCTGAGAAGATCC
>CAIWCQ010000336.1 GCA_903911165.1 uncultured Actinomycetes bacterium
CAGTTCTGGAAGAAGTTCTTTAGGCCCTGCTCTTCCGCCTCTTTCTGCAGGTAGCCGTTCGTCACAATGCGCTTGAGCATCTGGTACTCGTGCAAGACCGCGGAGCCGGGGCCGTTGATCTCGAGCATCAGGCGGGTGTTGCGGTACCACCCCATCAGGCTTGCCAGGACCCAGGCGAACTGGTGGGGCTGCACGTTCGGGCTGGCAAACTCGGCGACCTGCTCGATTTTATCGGCGAAGCACCGCATGACCTGGGCGCAGCTGCGGTCGTTGTTCTCGTTCGCGCCGTATGCTGGGTCGGCGGCGATGACGTACACGCCGTCGGGCTTGGGCTCTTCCCACACCTTCAACTGGATCTCGCGGCGCGTCCTGGCCGGCTCGATCCCCATGTGGATGAACTCGGTGCCGGTGTAGTATTTCCACGACTTAAATTCGTCGCTGGCGATGTTCTTGTTGATCTCGGTAAGGCGATCGGGCGAGAAGAAGTTGCTCCCGTCGGTGGTGAACATCTCCTCTTCGACCCACGGGTGCTCGCGGCCCTGGTACTCGTCGAACGCCATTTCGGCGTCGTCTTCCCCTTCGTCGTCTTCGCCAAACGCAAACGGGTTCGTCTCCTTGCGGTACCACGCCAGCTGTTCACGGGTGATCTCCCAGCCGTATCGCTCCTTGACCTCGGCGATCCGCTTGGCTTCCTCCCGGGTGATCGCCGGGGACCCAAACTTCTCGAACTGCAACGTGTTCGCCCGGATCCGATGCGTCGGCACCAGATACCAACCGGTGAAGATCGTCGCCTCTTCGAGGTCGTTGGATACCGCTTTCTTCCACATCTGGTGCCAGTCGGACCCCACGTTGCGTCCGGTCGATTCCCACAGGAACAGCCGGTCGGGGTTCTCAAGCGCCAGGGATTTACGGAACGACGACAGGCCTTCGGGGTTGTTGTAGGTGCCGACCTCGGATGCGTGGACTATCGTGAGGCCCTGGCCACGGCCAAGGGCGCCGCCGCCGGCGGTCTGTTTCACGCCCGCCGACAGGAAGGTCACAGTGCTGCCGTTGGCAAACCGACCGCCGTAACGGTTGGTCTTGAAGGCCGGGAATTTCAGTTTTGCCGGCAAGTTACTGAGGATGAACTCGACCTCGGTCCGGGCCTCTGACATGTGTTGGGCGGTGTCCAGAAGGAAGGCCCCGCGTGACCCTTTGTGCATCGCGATCCACATGGCCGAGAAGGGCCGACAGATCGTGGAGATGCCCTGCTGGCGGCCTTTCCCCCACTTAAAATCATGGATCCCGCGCTGTAATCCCTCGAAAATTAAGTCCAGGCCGCGCTCCTGGGCGGGGTATAATTGCCCGCCCAGCGTGATTACACCGCGCTCTTTCGAGGGAATTACGCAGTAATTAAGGAATTCAAGGAACACATCTTTGTAGGCTGCGGCCTTGTCGTAAGACCACACCTCGCCTGTCTCGGCCATATAGTCCGCGGTGTGAACCGCCGGAGCGGGCAGGTTACCGTCCATAGCCTCGGCCTGGCTGCGGGGCGGTCAAGCGCTGCACGGCGACCTCTGTCTGCCCTTGGACGGACGACCAGAACACCGCGGCGTTGGGCGTGGTGGTCACAAAGGCGCCGTCCAGCGGGCTGCCGTCTTCCGGTGGGATGATCAGGAAGGCGCCACCGAACTCAGTCGACGCGTTCCGCTCCAGCCGGTCGGCCATGGCCCGAAACAGTTTAGCGGCTTCGTTGGGGGTCATCCGCCGTACTCGTGGTCGAATTTACCGCGGATGTTCTTGTGCAAAGCCTGGCCGATCGACGGGGCGTTTGTCACGCGTTCAGCCACATCGGGCGGAACACCGCCGTAAATAGCGGTTTTGCCGGAATTATAGGTCACATGCAGCGCTTGGGCGTCTGCGTCGTAGCCCACTGAATTTATGTGGCTGCTGAAGACTTTGGTCATGGTGGGGGGCATTGGTGAGGAGCCTTTGCTGGTGGGCCATAATCACAGAGAAAACGTCTGGGGTCAAGCGTAACAGTGAGAATCGTTTATTTTTATGGGGGGCGCGGGGGTGTGTGTCCCAAGAATCATGGACTCCGCGTCCCGATGCGTTTCCGTATCGTTTCGGATCGGCACCGGCCGGGCCCGGAATGACCGGCGATCGATTCGAACCGGACGCGTTATAATGAGCGCCGCATACGGTCCGCCGGGTTGCGAGGGCCCCGAGGCCACCGAGGGCCTCGAGGACAGCGAGGACGCCGAGGGCCTCGAGGACGCCGAGGGCCTCGAGGACGCCGAGGACGCCGAGGACAGCGAGGACGCCGAGGACAGCG
>CAIWCQ010000337.1 GCA_903911165.1 uncultured Actinomycetes bacterium
CCGGCATCAGCGCCTTGGCCAGACCACCGTGGTGGGCAGCGCCTACCGCCGCGTCGTTCCCCATGGCTCCGGATCATGCCAAACCCCCTGTTGAATGCCAACAGGCCAGGATTTACTGGGCCGGAACCTACTGGGCCGGGATCTACAGGGCCGGGATCTACAGGTAGGTCACGCCGAGCACGATGGTGGTGAAAATCAACGGCGATAGCGCCAAGCCGCCCAAAAAGGCCGCCTTGGTTGTCTGCTTGCGCTGGTAGCACTGCCAGCCCTGATACATCAGTAAGCCCGCGATGATCAGCAGGGCCGCGGAGACCACCAGGACCGCGGTGGACACCGAGGATGATCCGGTGGCCAACGAGATACCGATGAGCCACAGAAGGTGGCCGAGCAGTGCTCCGCCGACACCGGCGACGACTGCCGATCTCACCGGATCCGCATCAGAAATTAATCATGTGGCCGGCGAGGCCGTGGAAGCACTCCTGCAATGCCTCCGACAGCGTCGGATGGGTGTGAACGTTTCGGGCGAGTTCGTCGACGGTCAGATCCCACTTCTGCGCCAGCGTCAACTCGGGTAGCAATTCCGAGACATCTGGTCCGATCAGATGCGCACCGAGCAGTTCGCCGTACTTGGCGTCGGCGATCACCTTCACGAAGCCGACCGGGTCGGCGAGTCCGTGCGCCTTACCGTTGGCGCTGAACGGGAACTTCGCGACCTTCACATCGTGGCCCTCGTCACGGGCCTGCTGTTCGGTCAATCCGAAGCTGGCGACCTGAGGCTGGCAGAACGTGGCCCGGGGCATCATCCGGTAGTCGCCCAGCGTCATTGTCTCGGCACCGCCGATGGTCTCCGCGGCCACCACCGCCATCGCCTCGGCGACATGGGCGAGTTGCAATTTAGAGGTGACGTCGCCGATGGCGTAGATGTGCCCCACGTTGGTTCGCATGTAGTCGTCGATCGCGATGGCTCCCCGGTCGGTGAGTGCGACGCCGGTCGTCTCCAGTCCGAAACCCTCCACGTTGGGCGCAAAGCCGATGGCCTGCATCACTTTGTCGGCCTTCAACTCCTCGGTCACCCCGTCCTTACTCACCGCGACGGTGACGACGGTCCCGTCGTCGGTGATCGACTCGACCTTGGTCCCGGTGCGGATTTTCACACCGAGTTTCTTGTACTGCTTCTCGATCTCCTTGGAAACCTCGGCGTCCTCATTGGGCAGGGCGCGCGGCAGGAATTCGACGATCGTGACGTCGACGCCGTAGTTCGTCATGAAGTAGGCGAACTCCATCCCGATCGCACCGGCTCCGGCGATGATGATGGAACCGGGCAGTTCCCGAGTCAGGATCTGCTCCTCGTAGGTCACCACGTTCGCCGACAGTGCGGTGCCGGGAATCAGCCGGGTGCTGCTGCCGGTCGCGATGATCGCGTGGGTGAAGGTCAGCGTCTCGGTTCCGCCCGCGTTGAGTGCCACCGCAATGGTGTTGGCATCGGTGAAGCGTCCGTAACCGTGAACCTCGGTGATCTTGTTCTTCTTCATCAGGAAATGCACGCCGGCGACACGGCCGTCGGCCACTTTGCGGCTGCGGTCGAAAGCCGCACCGAAGTCGAAACTCACCTGGCCGCTGATGCCAAAGGTCGCGGACTCCTTAGCAAAGAGGTGCGCGAGTTCCGCGTTGCGCAGCAGCGCCTTGGACGGGATGCAGCCGACGTTGAGGCACACCCCACCCCAGTATTGAGGTTCGATGATCGCGGTGTTCAGGCCGAGTTGGGAGGCACGAATGGCCGCGACGTAACCGCCGGGGCCGGCGCCGAGGACGACGACGTCATAGTGAGTCACGGGCTCAGCCTATTACCGGGCCTATCACCGGGCGAGCGATCCATTCGAAGTAATAGGCACCATGCAGTACCGCGGCGGCGACGGTCGACGCGAGCGGGGCCGCCATCACGGCGATGGCCAACGCCGTCACCTGCGGACGGTTGGGCACCAAGGAGATGAGCAGGCTCGCCACCATGCAGACGGCCAGGTAACCGAGGATGCCGAGCACCGGCAGCGTCTTTTCCGGGGCGGTGTACCACCAGTAGTAGAAGCCCAGCCCGACCGCCGCGGACACCACCCACACCCCGGCCAGGATGAGGGCGAACCGCCAGCGCTTCACGAACTCGAAGGTTCCCGGTACCAGGACCGGGTGCGCCACCGGAACCGCATTCAGCGTCGGGATGGGATGGGAGTTGACCGCTCGCAGAAACGCATCGGTGTCGTCGCGCTCCAGCGCGCTGAAGGCCTGCGGCGCGGGCGAATCCGGTTCGTCGAGCACAGTGACGGGGACGGGTTCGGACCCGTAGGTATCGGACCCGTAGGTATCGGACCCGTAGGTATCGGACCCGTAGGTATCGGACCCGTAGGTATCCGTCCCCCCGGCTCCATGAATCAGCGGATCAGGATGCGGTCCGGTGTCGAAGATCGGCGCCGGGTGCGGCTCGGTGGTGGGGGCCGGGGTCGATTGGGAGCCGGTGGTGAACATCGGCTCCAGGTCAGAACCGGTGACGGGGACCGACGTGGTGTCAGTCACCGGAGGCCACCTGGATCAGCAGCAGCACCGACAGCCAACCGGGAGCCATCGCGAGGATAAAGGCACCCAGCGCGGTGACCCAGCGCCGGCCGGAGGCCAGTACCAGTAGGACTCCGGTCAGGCTCGGGATCCCGACGACCAGTGCCACCACCAGATCGGGGCGCATGTTGCCGTCGACCATCAACTTGGCCACCACGGCAGCCCCCTGGCCGGTTACGCAGCCGAGCAGCAGCACGCTTGTGAGCAGCCATGCCCGAGGCAGGGGAATCACCAGGAAAACGATACGGGGCGGCTACTGGTCTAGGGCGCAGCGACGTCGGCGTGCCGAGCAGGTATTTCGCGGCCCTCCGGGCGGGCCCCACGCTCGTAGTCCGCACCGGTCAGCGGCGGATCGCCGACCAGCAACTCCATCTCGGCGGCGGTGAACGCCCGACCCCGACTCAGGAAGCGCACCCCCTCGGGCGTCTCGAGGCTGAATCCACCACCGCGGCCGGGGACCACGTCAATCACCAATTGGGTGTGCTTCCAGGTGTCGAATTGCGGGCCGGATATCCACACCGGGGCTTCTTCGACAACACCGAGCAATACATCACGATCACCGACGATGAACTCGCCGTCGGGGTAGCACATCGGCGAGGATCCGTCGCAGCAGCCACCGGATTGATGGAACATGACCGGCCCGTGCTGCACCTGGAGTCGGCGCAGCAGTTCGGCGGCTGCGGCGGTGATCAATAACCGCGGGGGCGCAGTGGGCATGGGTAATCGACGACTCCTGGCCGTGCGAACGTGGACCTTCACAGTACGGTGTCGATCGTGAGGTTGATAAAGATGGTCGACGACCCGCATCTTTGGCTGGAGGACATCGACGGCGACGACGTGCTCTCCTGGGTTCGCGCGCGGAACGAGACCACCGTCGCGCA
>CAIWCQ010000338.1 GCA_903911165.1 uncultured Actinomycetes bacterium
GGCTGGCCGAGCGGGCCGCGCGCTACCGGGATCTGGTGATGGCAGGCCGCAGCCACAACGTGGCCGCCCAGGCGACCACGCTGGGCAAGCGGTTTGCTTCTGCCGCCGAGGAGACGCTGATCGCCCTGAGGCGCATCCGCGAACTGCTCGACCGCTACCCGCTGCGCGGCATCAAGGGGCCGATGGGCACCGGCCAGGACATGCTGGATCTGTTCGACGGCGACTCCGCGCGCCTCGGCGACCTCGACCGCCGCGTCGCCGAGCACCTTGGTTTCGCCGCAGTGCTGGACAGCGTCGGTCAGGTGTACCCGAGATCGCTGGACCACGACGCAGTCTCTGCACTGGTGCAACTCGGCGCCGGACCGTCGTCGCTGGCGCACACCATCCGGCTGATGGCCGGCCACGAACTGGCCACCGAGGGCTTCGCGGCCGGTCAGGTCGGATCCTCGGCGATGCCGCACAAGATGAACACCCGCAGTTGTGAACGGGTCAACGGTTTGCAGGTGGTGCTGCGCGGCTACGGGTCAATGGTCGCCGAACTTGCTGGGTCGCAATGGAATGAGGGCGATGTGTTCTGTTCGGTGGTGCGCCGGGTGGCGCTGCCGGATGCCTTCTTCGCCATCGACGGCCAGATCGAGACATTCCTGACGGTGCTGGAGGAGTTCGGTGCCTATCCCGCGGTGATTCAGCGTGAACTGGATCGCTATCTGCCGTTCCTGGCCACCACCAAGGTTCTTATCGCCGCAGTGCGCGCGGGAATGGGCCGCGAAGCCGCCCACGAGGTGATCAAGGAGCACGCGGTGGCCGTCGCGCTTGCGATGCGGGAACGTGGTGCCGAACCGGATCTGGTCGAGCGGTTGGCTGCCGACCCGCGGTTGCCGTTGGACCGGGCCGCACTGGATGCGGCTCTGGCGGACACCGAGTCGTTCACCGGGGCGGCGGCGAGCCAGGTCGATCGTGTCGTCGCGGCCGTCGGCGAGCTGGTGGCTTCCTATCCGGAGGCGGCCAAGTACACCCCGGGTGGGATTCTGTAGTCGATGTCGCGGAGGAATTTCGGGCTGATGGATATCGACTTCACCGACCTGGGTCACTTCGCCGAGGGATTTCCGCACCCGTTGTTCGCGATCCATCGCCGCGAAGCACCCGTGTTCTGGCACGAGCCCACTGAGCACACCCCCGATGGCGAAGGCTTCTGGTCGGTGGCAACGTACGCCGAAACCCTTGCCGTCCTGCGGGATCCGCTGACCTACTCCTCGGTGACCGGAGGCCGGCGACCCTTCGGTGGCACTTTGCTGCAGGATCTTCCCATCGCCGGGCAGGTGCTCAACATGATGGATGACCCGCGGCATGCGCTGATCCGACGTCTCGTCAGTTCGGGACTGACACCGCGGATGATCCGTCGTGTCGAGGATGATCTGCGGGCCCGGTCGGTGAACCTGCTCGATGCGATCACACCCGGTACACCGCTGGACTTCCTCATCGATGTGGCCGCCGAATTGCCCATGCAGATGATTTGCATCCTGCTCGGAGTACCTGATTCGGAACGGCACTGGCTCTTTGAAGCCATCGAGCCGAGCTTCGATTTCGGCGGATCCCGCAAGGGTGAGCTCGGTCGGCTGTCGGTGGAGGATGCCGGTTCGCGAATGTACGCCTACGGCAGTCGGCTGATCGCCGAGAAACGTGCCGCACCCGAAGACGACATGCTGTCCATCGTGGCCAACGCCACAGTTGATGATCCCGATGCGCCGTCGATGTCCGATATCGAGCTGTACATGTTTTTCAGTCTGTTGTTCAGTGCCGGTGCGGAGACCACCCGCAACGCGGTCGCCGGCGGGCTACTCGCACTCGCTCAACACCCCGATCAGTTCCGTCGGCTGAGGGCGGATCCGGCATTGCTTTCAGGCGCGGTCGAGGAAATGGTGCGATGGTCCACGCCGTCGCCGTCCAAGCGCCGTACCGCCACTCGTGACACCACTCTCGGTGGGCAGTCCATCAACGCCGGGCAGAAGGTGCTGGTGTGGGAGGGATCAGCCAACCGAGATGAGTTGGTCTTCGACCATGCCGATGAGTTCGATGTCGGCCGTAAACCCAATCCGCACCTGGGCTTCGGGCAGGGTGTGCACTACTGCTTGGGTGCCAATCTGGCCCGACTCGAACTCCGGGTGCTCTTCGAGGAGTTGCTGGCACGATTTTCGGACGTGCGAATCGCTGGGCCGGTGGAATGGACGCGAAGCAACCGGCACACCGGCATCCGGCATCTGTTCGTGGCGCTCGACCGCGGATAGTCCGGCGCGATGTCGTGCGCCGGGCGTTCACTAACGTGCCGATGTCACTCGCGCCACTCCCGCCGAACGTAACTCCAGTGCCGCCAACCCTCGAACTGCGTCCGGCTCTTCGCGCCGCCAGGCACCGACCGGGTCATCGCTGACTTCGGTGAGTCTGCGCAACGGCCGGTTCGCCAGGGCCCGCAGGGCGAGTAACTGTTCACCGGCGGGCGTCTGCGCCAGGGTGATCACCGTCCACTTACGACGGAAGAACCGGATGCGCAGGAACAGCCACGGCATCGCCACCGCGAGGATGGGCGGGGCGGCCACCGCGATAGCCAGCAGCACCGCGAGCCAGGTCGCAGTGGTGTTGAGGTTCTGCCCGGCACCGGCCAGGTCGAGAGCGGCCTCGCTTGCGGCGCGCAACGGTGTGGACACCGCATCGCCCACCAGTGGGATACGGTCGGCACTGTTGCCGGCGGAGTTGAGGTTCTCCGAGATTCCGGTGGCCCCGTCCTTGACCTGGGTGCCCACCCCCGCAATGGCCGCGATCGCCCGGTGCACGCCGAGGCCGACCAGTACCCACAGGGTGATCCACACGCCGGCTAAGAGGTCGCTGACCAACTGGGCGGTGAGCCGTCCCGGAGTGGTGGCGTAGGGAATGAAGCGCGATTTCATGGCACTGATCCCAGCACAGTCGGCACCGCCGGCGGCCGATAGGCTGACTCGGTGCGTCCCGCCCTGACCGATTACCGTCACCTGGCCAGCGGCAAAGTCCGTGAGCTTTACCGTATCGACGACGAAAACCTGCTGTTTGTCGCCTCTGACCGGATCTCGGCCTTCGATTACATCCTGGACACCCTCATCCCGGACAAGGGCCGCATTCTGACCGCCATGAGCGTGTTCTTCTTCGGTCTCATCGCCGAGCATGGCGGTGCGCCCAACCATCTGGGTGGACTGCCGGACGATCCGAGGATCCCGGCCGAGGTGCTCGGCCGCGCACTGGTGGTCCGCCGCCTCGACATGGTGCCGGTGGAATGCGTCGCCCGCGGTTATCTGACCGGATCGGGACTGCTGGACTATCAGCGCACCGGCGCGGTGTGTGGCATCGCATTGCCGCCTGGTTTGGTGGAAGCGAGCAGGTTTGACCATCCACTGTTCACGCCGGCAACCAAGGCCGAGATCGGGGCCCACGACGAGAACGTCTCTTTCGACCGGGTCGCCGAGATGGTCGGTGCCGAACGAGCCGGGCGATTGCGGGACCTCACGTTGCAGACCTACGACATCGCCGCCGAACACGCGCTGCGGAAAGGAATCATCATCGCCGACACCAAGTTTGAGTTCGGGTCGGATCGGGACGGGAATCTGGTGCTCGCCGATGAGGTTTTCACCCCGGATTCCTCTCGGTACTGGCCAGCCGACAGCTATGCCGAGGGTTCGGTGCAGCCCAGTTTCGACAAGCAATTCGTCCGCAACTGGCTGATCGGACCCGAGTCCGGCTGGGACCGCGATAGCACTTCGCCGCCACCAGCGTTGCCGGATGCGATCGTCGATGCGACCCGGAGCCGCTATATCGAAGCCTACGAGCGCATTTCGGGTCTGACCTTCGCCGACTGGATCGGCGCCTGATGGCACACGCGCCCACGCCGAAGCGCCTCGATACCCGCCGGGTACATCACGATGACGTCTTCATCGATCCGTATGAGTGGCTCCGAGACAAGTCCGACCCCGAGGTGATTGCCCACCTCGAAGCTGAGAATGCCCATGTTGAGGCACAGACGGCCTTTCAGGAACCATTGCGGCAGAAGATCTTCGATGAGATCAAGTCCCGGACCAAGGAAACCGACCTGTCGATTCCGGTGCGCCGCGGCGAATGGTGGTACTACGGCCGCAGCTACGAGGGCAAGCAGTATGGGGTGCATTGCCGTTGCCCGGTGGCCGGACCCGATGACTGGGAACCTCCGGTTTTCGACGAGAACACTGTCATCCCCGGCGAGCAGATACTGCTCGATGAAAACGCCGAAGCGGACGGGCATGACTACTTCGCCTTGGGCGCCAGCAGTGTCAGCCCGGATGGAAATGTTCTGGCCTTCTCCGTCGACACCGTCGGCGACGAGCGATACACGCTGCGCTTCAAAGATTTGACAGCCGAAACCTTACGAGACGCGGCACTGTACCCGGATCGGATCACCGGCATCGGCCTCGGCGTCACCTGGGCCGCCGACAACGCGGTCGTGTACTACACCACCGTCGACGAGTCATGGCGCCCCGACACCGTGTGGCGGCACCGCCTTGGCGAGACCGGACCCGACGAACAGGTGTTCTGTGAACCCGACGAGCGGTTCTGGGTGGCGATCGGCCGCACCCGCAGTAACGCCTACATTCTGATCGCGGCCGGTTCGTCGGTCACTTCGGAGGTCCGGTACGCAGACGCGTCCGACCCGCAGGCCGAATTCACCACGGTGCTGCCCCGCCGGGATGGTGTCGAGTACTCCGTCGAGCATGCCGTCATCGGCGGCCGGGATCGGTTCCTGATCCTGCACAACGACGGCGCACCGAACTTCACCCTTGTCGAAGCGCCGGTCGAGGACCCCGTCGCCCAAACCACCCTGATCCCCGGTCGCGACGATATCCGCCTCGAGGGAGTGGACGCTTTCGCCCACCACCTCGTCGTGCACTACCGCCGGGAAGGACTTCCGAGCCTGCAGTTGTGGCCGATCGACGACGGTTACGGCACGCGCGACGAGATTTCCTTCGACTCCGAACTGATGGCCTCCGGTCTGGCGGGTAATCCGAACTGGGACTCGCCGAGACTTCGGATAGGCGCGACGTCGTTCGTCACTCCGACGCGTATTTACGATATCGACTTGACCAACGGCGAGCGGATACTGCTTCGCGAGCAACCCGTCCTCGGTGATTACCGCCGGGAGGATTACGTCGAGCGACGTGATTGGGCGATCGCCAAGGACGGCACCCGTATCCCGATTTCCCTCATCTACCGCCGCGACCTGAAAACCCCCGCTCCCACAGTGCTCTACGGCTATGGCGCCTACGAATCGTCGGAAGATCCACGTTTTTCCATCGCCCGCCTCTCGCTGCTTGACCGCGGCATGATTTTCGCGATCGCGCACGTCCGTGGCGGCGGCGAGATGGGTCGACTCTGGTACGAGCGCGGCAAGCTGTTGGAGAAGAAGAACACCTTCACCGACTTCATCACCGTCGCAAGCCATCTGGTCGACTCCGGCCTGACCCGGCCGCAGAATCTGGTCGCACTCGGCGGCAGCGCGGGCGGGCTGTTGATGGGGGCGGTGGCCAACATGGCGCCCGGGCAGTTCGCGGGCATCCTCGCTCAGGTGCCCTTTGTTGATCCGCTGACAACGATTCTTGACCCCTCGCTGCCCTTGACGGTGACCGAGTGGGATGAATGGGGCAACCCGTTGGCCGACGCCGACGTCTACTCCTATATGAAGTCCTACTCGCCGTACGAGAACGTCGAAGCCAAGGAGTACCCAGCGATCCTGGCGATGACGTCACTCAACGACACTCGGGTGTTTTACGTTGAGCCGGCCAAGTGGGTGGCAGCACTGCGTCATGCGAAAACCGACCCGCATCCGGTACTGCTGCGGACCCAGATGGCCGCCGGACACGGTGGCATCAGCGGCCGCTATGAGAGGTGGAAGGAAGCCGCCTTCCAGTACGCCTGGTTGTTGGCCACCGCGGACCCGGGGCGCTTCGGACCGCAGGCGCGGTAACCTCTCCCGCATGTCCTTGGCAGAGATTCCGCTCACCACACTCGATGGAAACCCCACGTCCTTGGCCGACTACGCCGGGCGTGCGCTCTTGGTGGTCAACGTCGCCTCCAAGTGCGGTCTGACGCCGCAGTACGGCGCATTGGAGCAACTGGCTCGCGACTACGGCGATCGTGGTCTGACGGTCATCGGTGTTCCGTGCAACCAGTTCATGGGCCAGGAACCGGGGACGCCGGAGCAGATCGCGACGTTCTGTTCCACCACCTACGGCGTGAGTTTCCCCCTGCTGGCCAAGGTTGACGTCAACGGCGCCGATCGCCATCCGCTGTATGCCCGGCTCACCGAGACCGCCGACGCTGACGGTGGCGCCGGCGATGTGCAATGGAACTTCGAGAAGTTTTTGATTACTCCGGCGGGTGATGTGGTCAACCGGTTCCGGCCGCGAACCGAACCGGATGCCCCCGAGGTGATCGCGGCGATTGAGGCAGTGTTGCCGGACTGAAATCCGGCGGCCTAGCCCGCAGTTCCGCTAGCGGTGGTGGCGATCCCACCGTCCACCGGAATCACCGCACCGTTGAGATACGAACCGGCCCGGCTGGCCAGGAAGATCGCGATCCCGGCCATATCGTCGTCACGGCCGATGCGCCGAAGCGGAGCAGAAGCCGCGATCGCATCACCGAACGCCTCCAGAGTGGCCGCCATCATCTTCGACGGGAACGGACCGGGCGCCACTGCATTGACGGTGATGTGTTGCGGCCCCAGTTCTTTGGCTAACACCCGGGTCAGTTGATGGATCGCCGCCTTACTCGTCGAATAGGAGTACGTCGCCATCGGGCTGACGTGGATACCGTCGATGCTGCCGATATTGATGATCCGCGCCGGATCGTCTTGGGTGCCGGCTTTGCGCAGTGCCGGCAGGAGCGCCTGGACCATCCAGAACGGTGATTTGACGTTCAGGTCGAGCACCCGATCCCAGGCCGCGGCGGGAAAGGTTTCCAGCGGTTCTCCCCAGGTAGCGCCGGCGTTGTTAACCAGGATGTCCAGCGTGTCGGTCCGCGCGAGTACGTCGGCGGCCAACCGTTGGCACTCGTCCTGACGGGACAGGTCGGCAGCCACCGCGCGGACTTCGCCGAATGCCGACAGCGCGGCAACGGCGTGCTCGCACGCGTCGGCCTTACGCGAACTGAGCACGACGTGAGCGCCAGCCTGGAGCAGACCGCGCGCGATCATCATCCCGATACCGCGGGTGCCGCCGGTGACCAGAGCGGTTTTACCGCCCAGGCCGAACAGGCGCTCGAGATCGGCTGTGCTCACATGTTTTCCCTTCGTTCCTGGTTCGCCTTCGTTTCATCAGAACCGTACCGAGTTTTCCTCGGTCAGGATCCGGAAGTCGGTGTCGGTCATCTCGGATAGCCGGCCGTAAAAAATGCCGCGGGCTTCGGGGGCGATGATGCCCTGGTGAATCGGAACGGCGTGCCGGGGCGCCACTGCGCGCAGGTAGTCCACCGCCTCGGAGATCTTCATCCATGGCGCCGCGGCCGGGGTGGCGAGCACGTCGACCGGTTCATCGGGGACGAACAACGCGTCGCCGGGATGCATCAGTCGCGCCCGGTGTTCGTCATCGCCGACCAGGTAGGAAATGTTGTCGATCACCGGGATCTCCGGGTGGATGACTGCGTGCCGGCCGCCGACTCCACGGATGGTCAGCCCATCGATGGTGAAATCGTCGCCGACGTGCACCGCGCGCCAGTCGCCGCCGAGTTGGGCGGCGGTTTGGGGGTCGGCATAGAGCGCCGCACCGGGGTTGGCCTCGACCAGGGCCGGTAGGCGTTGCGGGTCGGCGTGGTCGGGATGCTGGTGGGTGATCAGGATCGCGGACAGACCGGTGATGCCCTCGAAACCGTGGGAGAAGGTGCCCGGATCGAACAACAGTCGCGCGACACCGAACTCCGCGAGCAGGCATGAATGACCGAAATGCGTCAGTTCCATGCTTACGATTGTGCTCGCACGGGAGGCGGCGTATGCGGTTGGTCCTCACATCGGTGTTGGCGGCCTCGCTGATCGCCGGTGCGCCACCCACGGCGGCCCAACCGGCCGACAACTGTCCGCCGTCCTGTAATCGGATTCCCGGGACC
>CAIWCQ010000339.1 GCA_903911165.1 uncultured Actinomycetes bacterium
CGACGTCGGGGAATCCTCGGCCAGCAACAACCGCATGAATGTGGACTTGCCCGAGCCCGACGGCCCGATCAGGAAGACGAACTCACCCTTGTCGATGTGGACGCTGACGTTATCCAGCGCCGGGCGGCCCGACGACTTGTACTGCTTGGTGACATGGTCCAGGGTGATCATCACGGCTCGTCAGTGTAGTCGGATGGAAGGCGACGCTACGGCGTTGCCGGGGGTGCCGGAGTGGCCGGGATCGGCGGCACTGTGGTCGGGGGCCCTGGGGTCGGTAGTAGCGGAGTGGGCGGCACCGCTGGTACGGGGGCCTCCGACGGTGACGGTGGCGGCACGACGACGCCTCCCGGCAAGGGCCCTTCCGGGGTGTTCGTCGGCTCTGTTCCGGTTCCCGGAGTGGGTGCTGCGGGTTCCTCCCCCGCGGACGTCGGAGTCGTCGGAGTCGTCGGCGTTGTTGCCGTGGTCGTCGGCGTCGGGGGTCGCTGCTGGACATCGGTGCGGGGGGCCCAGGTGTAGGCGGGGTCGGGGATGAAACCGGGCGGCACGATCTCGTTCGCCGGCACCTGCTCGGGTGGTGCGGGTGCGGGCTGATAGGTCTCGAAGATCCACCAGGTTGCGAAGAACGCAATCAGCAGCGCCACGGTGGACGTCCGGACCCGGCCGCCGAAAAGGAATCCCGGCCAGCCGCGGCCCTCGCGTCGATCACTCGCCCGGCTCATTGCGGCACCTCCTCGGTCGCGTCGAGCATTGGCGCGCTGTCGGCAAGTGTGACGATGCCGGCCCGGGTCAGCGCGGCGACGACGAGCAACCGGAGCTTGCGGCCTACTTCGAACTGCTTGCCCGGTAGCGTCCTGGCCACCATCCGCAGGTTGACGGTGTCCAACTCGATGCTCTCGATGCCCATCAGCTTGGGCTTATCCAACAACAGTTCGTTGAGGCCGGGATCCTCCGGTGCGGCCTCACACACCTCGCCCAGCACCGTGTTGACGTGAGCGAGATCGGCGCTAGCGGGCACCGGGATATCGATGACGGCCCGAGCCCAGTCCTTGGACAGGTTCAGCGACTTCATGATCTGGCCGTTGGGGATGGTGTACATCTCGCCCTCGGACGTGCGCAGCTTCGTCACCCGCAGGGTGACTTCCTCGACGGTGCCCATGGCGTCATTGCTCGAACCCAGCGTCAGCTGCACCAGATCACCGAACCCGTACTGCCTCTCGGTGATGATGAAAAACCCGCTCAGCAGATCCTGCACCACCCGTTGCGCACCGAAGCCCAGTGCGGCGCCCAGTACCGCGGCCGGAGCGACTAGGGAGCTGACTGGTATCGCCAGGATGTCGGTCACCTGGACCGTCACCATCACCGCCAGCAGGGCGATCGCGAGATAGGAGATCACCGAGGCGACGGCCTGGCGGTGTTTGGCACTCTCCGAGCGCACCAGGGCATCGCTTTCCTGGAAGTTGGCGTCGATGCGGCTGCTGATCCGATTCGCCGTCCAGCTGATGAATCGGGCTGTCAGCACCGCACCGATCAGCAGCAGCACGATCGACAGTCCCCGGGTCAGGATCCATTCGCCGATCTCGCCGTGCCAGAAGGCATGCCATTGATCAGCGGGGCGTGCTGCAAATTCAGTCGTCGTCATCTCGTCGATTACGCCACCGGATCCCCGCTTCGAGGAACCCGTCGATGTCCCCATCCAGAACCGCCGCGGGATTGCCGACCTCGTACTCAGTC
>CAIWCQ010000340.1 GCA_903911165.1 uncultured Actinomycetes bacterium
CAAGCGCTTGAAAGCTGGCGTCAACAGGAGCATTTCAAGCCTCGGTCGAATTCAGCCCCGATTTGAACCAGCGCGTTGTCGCGAACATTGCTCCCATTCAGTTGGCTTTCGGAGGCTATAAATTATTTCTATATTGCAATCACATACGAGTTCGCTGTTTCATCCTGCCCGGGGCGCCATTGGCCGGATGCCTGAGGGCGTGGTCGGTGTCTGGTGAGGCATCGCCTGCTCACCTTTTGAGTTTGCGCCGGAACTTGGTGCGTTTTTATGGACGGCTCCAGCGGCGCTCGTGTTTGACTTCCACAGGCTGACTGTGGGGCGGCTTTGGGCGGGGGCGATTGCCCGAGTTGCGGCAGAGTGGAGCGATCGCAGGCTCGACGCTGGCTGCTCCGAGCCGGGGCACTTGGTTGCTTTCGGCCGATATGGCTGGACAGCACCTTGAAGGGAACTGGGGCTCAGCGCCCCTTGGCCTGCCGCCATGCGGCGAAGGCTGTGCGCGTCTTTTCCTCGGTGGCCGGATAAAGGCCGAGGATCGACCAGCCCTCCTTGACCTTCTCGGTGACGAAATCCTCGAAGGCCGTCATCTCCGCTGCCTCGTCTGCGATCTCGCGTGCGATCTCGGCTGGAACGACGATGCAGCCATCGTCGTCTCCGACGATCACATCGCCAGGAAACACCGGGGCGTCGCCGCAGGAAATCGGCACGTTGATGTCGATGGCCTCGTGCACCGTCAGGTTCGTCGGGGCGGACGGTCGGACGTGGTAGGAGGGCAGGGCGAGGGCGGCGATCTCGGCGCTATCGCGAAAGCCTCCGTCCGTCACGATGCCGGCGACGCCGCGCATTTCCAGCCGGGTGACGAGGATGGCGCCCGCGGATGCCGCACGCGGGTCCTTTCGGCTGTCGACGACGAACACGGCGCCGGCTGGGCATTCCTCCACCGCCTTGCGCTGGGGATGCGCCCGGTTCTGGAACACACTGACGGCGTTGCGGTCCTCGCGCGCGGGAATATAGCGCAGCGTGTAGGCCTCGCCGACCATCGTCGGCTTGCCGGCCCGCAGGGGGACAGGACCCTGGATCATCTGGTTGCGGAAGCCACGTTTGAACAGCGCCGTCGCAATCGTCGCGGTCGAGACGGTCTTGAGCTTGTCACGGGTCGTAGCGTCGAGGGGCATAACAAACCTCCTGCTCGGGAAATGTCGCCCCGCACCAGCGCACCGAATGTGGGCAGGCGACGGTCGCCCTGATCGTACCCGGATGTCGAGGCTGAAGTCCGTTAGCCTGTCGATGGCGGCCAAGTCAAACGGCCGTGCATCACCTATCAGATGTCGTGCGGAAGCCACCTCCCATCGATGGCGCGGACGCCCGGGAACGGATGCGCGACTACCTCTCTCGTTGGATTGCCGACAGTCCGAAGCTGCGGCAGCGGAAGCCCGCCTGTTGCGGGGCCCGACTGCGTCTTCCGTGAACGGCTGACCGGTTGGCGGCGGTCCGGGCGGAAATGCACGGATTGCGTGCAGTATTGCATGCAACTCAACTGTTGGTCGTCATTTCAACTGCTTCGTCGTCAGAGCTTCGTTAGGACATCGTCCGACTTGAGCAAATATTGCGTGTCGTCGTGCAAATTGAAGGCTTTACGGAAACGAACGGCTAACCGAGCGCACCTAGTGTGACCGATGGGGCGATGTCCACCCGCCCGTCCGTGCGCGTCATTGCGTGCACTGAACTCACACGATGGGATACTCCGATGACCGTGCCGACGAACATCCTGGTCAGCCCCCTCCTGATGACGGTCGACGAGAATTCGGCGGTCGGAACCGTGATCGGTGGTCTGACCGCCGTCGACATCGACATGACGACCTATACTTGGTCGCTGACCGACAATGCGGGGGGGCGATTCGGCATCTCCGGCGCCAACATCGTGGTCGCCAACGGCGCGCTTCTCGACTTCGAGGCCCAGGCCGCCTAAGCGATCGTGGTCCGGGTGACCGAGGGTGGGCTGACATTCGATCGCGAATTCACCATCACCCTCAAGGACATCAAGGGCGAGATCGTCAACGGTACGATCGGTGCCGACACGATCCGTGGTGACGTCGGCTCGGACAGCCTGTCGGGCGGCGGTGGCAACGACTGGCTGGGTGGCGGTGCTGGTAACGACAACCTGAACGGTGGCCTCGGCGCCGACACGATGAGCGGCGGCACGGGCAACGACACCTTTTATGTCGACAATGCGCTGGACGTGGCCATCGACGACGCATTCTTCGGCGGCAATGATCTCGTCATCAGCACGGTGGCTTACACGCTTGGTGCGAACATCGAGGGGTTGACCCTTCTCGGGGGGGCGCTGAGGGCAGTCGGCAACTCGACCGCCAACGTCCTGATCGGCAACGCCTCGGCCAACGTCATCGACGGCATGGCCGGAATCGACATCATGGCCGGAGGTCTCGGCAACGACACCTACTACGTCGACAATTCGAACGATGGCGTTCAGGAAGCCAACAGCGAAGGCGTCGACACCGTTATCGCCTCGGTCAGCTACAGCCTGACGGTGGCAGGCTCGACGGCGCCGCGCGAGGTTGAGAACCTGACGCTTGCGGCTGGCACGGCTGCCATCAACGCCACCGGAAATGGCCTCGCCAATATCCTGACGGGCAACGCGGGTGCCAACGTTCTGAACGGTATGGCCGGGAACGACACCATGATTGGTGGGCTCGGCGACGATATCTACTATGTCGACAGCGCCGGTGATGTCATCACCGAGTCCCTGGCGACCGGCGGCCGCGACACGATC
>CAIWCQ010000341.1 GCA_903911165.1 uncultured Actinomycetes bacterium
GAGATGAAGTCGACCGGTGAGGTGATGGGTATCGATCATGATTTCGGCAGTGCCTTCGCCAAAAGCCAGACTGCGGCCTACGGGTCACTGCCGCTCACCGGCACGGTGTTCGTCTCGGTGGCGAATCGCGACAAGCGCTCGCTGGTGTTCCCGGTTAAACGGCTTGCCGATCTCGGTTTTCGGGTGCTCGCAACTGAGGGTACTGCGGAGATGCTGCGGCGCAACGGTATTCCGTGCCAGGTGGTTCGCAAGCACTTTGAGACCCCTGGTGAGGGGCGTCCGGTGATGACCGCGATCGACGCGATCAACGCCGGCGAGGTCGGCATGGTGATCAACACCCCGTATGGCAATTCCGGGCCGCGCATCGACGGTTACGAGATCCGGTCGGCCGCCGTGTCGATGAACATCCCGTGCATCACCACGGTGCAGGGCGCGTCGGCGGCGGTGCAGGGAATCGAAGCCGCCATCCGAGGTGAGATCGGGGTGCGATCATTGCAGGAACTTCACGCGTCATTCGGCAAAGCCTCGGATGACTGAATCGGGGAGTTTCGGTGCGCGCCTGGCCGCCGCGATCACGGCCCGAGGCCCACTGTGCGTGGGTATCGACCCGCACCCGGAACTGCTACAGGCTTGGGGACTGCCCGTCACCGCGGACGGTCTGGCCCGGTTCTGCGACATCTGCGTGCAGGCCTTCGCGGGTTTTGCCGTCGTCAAGCCACAGGTCGCGTTCTTCGAGGCCTACGGGTCCGCAGGTTTCACAGTGTTGGAACGCACCACCGCCGCCTTGCGCGGTGCTGGCGTTCTTGTCCTCGCCGATGCCAAGCGCGGCGACATCGGATCGACCATGGCCGCCTACGCGCAGGCCTGGGTGGGCGAGGGCCCGTTGGCGACCGATGCGGTGACCGCCTCGCCCTACCTGGGCTTCGGCTCCCTGATGCCATTGCTCGAGGTCGCCGCCGCCCACGACCGAGGGGTATTCGTCCTGGCTGCCACATCGAACCCGGAGGGCGCGAGCATCCAGCGCGCCGTCATCGACGGGCGCAGCGTCGCCCAGTCGGTCGTCGACGCGGCGGGGACCCTCAACCGTGTCGCGGGGGGAGAGTTCGGGTCGGTGGGCGTGGTCGTCGGCGCCACGCTTGACCAAGTGCCCGATCTGAGTGCCCTTGGCGGTCCGGTACTCGTGCCCGGTGTCGGCGCCCAGGGGGGCCGTCCGGAGGCGCTTGCGGGTCTCGGGGGCGCGCGCGCCGGACAACTGCTGCCGGCGGTGTCCCGCGATGTCCTGCGTGCCGGTCCGGACCCTGCGGCGGTTCGCCGGGCAGGGGAGAGGATCCTCGACGCCGTTGCGTATCTGGCGTGAGACGCGGAAACCTATCTGGCGTGCCACGCGGGGACCTATCTGGCGTGCCACGCGGGGACGGCAACCGGCCGCGACACGCGCGACACGCCGTGAAGTGCTCAAACCGGTCGAAATTGATTCGCGGGATCGGTTCGGCGGCGACACTCGGCGCCTCGCCGGATCAGGTGAGTGAGCTGAAAGCCCTGCTAGATTGCTGTTTTTTAGAAGGCGGGGGGTGTTTTCGGCGGCCCGCCACCGGCCCCGCGGGGTTCGCCACGGGATGGTTCGGAGCATCCTGCGGGCAGCCCTGTGCTGCGGGTTCGCCCCCGTGAAGCGGGGGGCGGGTTAGATTTCGTCTGCAAGTCTGGGTACGGTCGGCGGCGCTGGCCAAAGAACCTGGCCCAGGCATAACAATGATGGTGATGAGACGGAGGAACCCGTGGCCCTTCCCCAGTTGACTGATGAGCAGCGCGCGGCCGCGTTGGAAAAGGCCGCCGCCGCTCGCAAGATCCGAGCGGAACTCAAGGAGCGACTCAAGCGCGGCGGCACCAATCTTCAGCAGGTGCTCAAAGATGCCGAGACCAACGAGGTCCTCGGCAAGATGAAAGTCTCCGCACTGCTGGAAGCTTTGCCCAAGGTTGGCAAGGTCAAGGCGCAGGAGATCATGACCGAACTGGAGATCGCCCCGACGCGCCGCCTGCGCGGTCTCGGCGATCGTCAGCGCAAGGCCCTGCTGGCGAAGTTCGACTTCTCCTAAAGCAGGCCAATGGACGCCGGCAGTGGGCCGGATGGCTGGGACGAATCGTCTCGTCAGACATCGACGAGTGGTCGTGTTCTGGTGCTGTCCGGCCCCTCTGCTGTCGGCAAGTCGACAGTGGTGCGGTGCCTTCGTGAACGGGTCCCGGATCTGTACTTCAGTGTGTCGGTGACCACCCGTCTGCCACGGCCGGGCGAGACCGATGGCGTCGATTACCGGTTTGTTCCGCCTGAACGATTCCAGCAGTTCATCGACGACGGCGAACTGCTGGAGTGGGCCGAGATCCATGGCGGGCTGCACCGGTCGGGCACTCTGGCCGAGCCGATTCGCCGGATGTCGCAGGGCGGCCGCCCGGTGCTGATCGAGGTCGATCTGGCCGGCGCACGGTCGGTCAAGCGGGCCCTGCCGGATGCCGTGACCGTTTTCCTGGCACCGCCCAACCGCGAGGCGTTGCGGCAGCGGCTCATCGGCCGGGGCACTGAAACAGCGGAGATTATGGCCCGTCGACTGGCCACCGCCGATGTCGAGCTAGCGGCCCAGGATGAGTTCGACATGGTCGTCGTGAACAGCCGATTGGAGTCGGCGTGCTCTGAATTGGTAACCTTGCTGGTGGGAAACGCGCCTCAGTCGGCGTAAGTGGTCACCGACCACCGACTCAACCCTTCAATCCGCCCGGGGAATGTCCCCGCTATCCGCCAGGAGAACGCGAAGTGACAGTGAATTCGGATCATTACGATCCGGCCCCGGGCGCAGCCTCCGCCTACGACACGCCGTTGGGCATCACCAACCCGCCCATCGACGAATTATTGGATCGGGTGTCGAGCAAGTACGCGTTGGTGATTTACGCGGCCAAGCGGGCCCGGCAGATCAATGACTACTACAACCAGTTGGGCGACGGCATCCTCGAGTACGTGGGTCCGCTCGTTGAGCCCGGCCTGCAGGAGAAGCCGCTATCGCTGGCCCTGCGGGAGATTCACGGCGATCTGCTCGAACACACCGAAGGCGAGTAGCCGCGGCGAACGCGGGTGTTGTCTATGAGCCCCAAGCGGATCATCGTCGGCGTCGCCGGTGGCATCGCGGCCTACAAGGCCTGCTCGGTGGTGCGTCAACTCAGCGAGGCGGGTCATCACGTTCGGGTCGTCCCCACCGAGTCCGCGCTGAGGTTTGTCGGCGCCGCCACCTTCGAGGCGCTGTCCGGAAATCCAGTGCGCACCGGTGTTTTCGAAGATGTGCCCGAGGTTCCGCATGTCCGCCTCGGGCAGGAGGCGGATCTGGTCGTCGTCGTGCCTGCGACGGCAGACCTACTTGCACGCGCGGTCGCCGGCCGTGCCGACGACCTGCTGACCGCCACCTTGCTGACCGCGCGATGCCCGGTGCTGTTCGCTCCGGCGATGCACACCGAGATGTGGCAGCACCCGGCAACCGTCGCCAACGTCGCGACCCTGCGCGATCGGCGGGTGATCGTCCTGGAACCGGCCTCCGGGCGGCTCACCGGCGCAGACACCGGTACCGGTCGGTTACCCGAGCCCGCGGAGATCGTCGCGTTCGCCGAGTTGTTGCTCGAACGGCCCGACGCGCTGCCATTCGACCTCAGCGGCACCCGGGTTCTGGTGACCGCGGGCGGAACACGCGAGGCCATGGATCCGGTCCGGTTCATCGGCAACCGAAGTTCTGGAAAGCAGGGCTACGCGGTGGCTCGGGTTGCGGCCCAACGCGGGGCTGAGGTCACTCTCATCGCGGGGAACACCGCCGGACTTGCTGATCCGGCCGGCGTGCACGTCCTGCAGGTCACCTCGGCCGCCCAGATGCACGAGGCGGTTGCCAAGGAGGTCCCCGACGCGCACGTGCTTGTGATGGCGGCGGCGGTCGCCGACTACCGGCCGGCTCAGGTTGCCACCAGCAAGATCAAGAAGTCTGCCGGCTCCGAAGATGAGCGGCCGGCGGTGGAGCTGGTGCGCACTGACGACGTCCTGGCCGGTGCGGTCCGCCAGCGCGTCGACGGCGCGCTCCCGGACATGCGCGTGATCGTCGGGTTCGCCGCCGAGACCGGCGACGCAGAAGGCGACGTGTTGTTCCATGCGCGGGCGAAACTGCGCCGGAAGGCCTGCGACCTGCTGGTGGTTAACGCCGTCGGGGACGGTCGCGCCTTCGAGGTGGATAGCAATGACGGTTGGCTGTTGGGCGCCGACGGCACCGAATCGGCCCTGGAGCATGGCTCGAAGACTCTGATGGCGAGCCGTATTGTGGACGCGATCGCCGCGTTGCATCGCGGTAGCGGGGGATAGCTTCCACCACGTCGCCGGTTGGATAGTCCGTGCGACTCGAAAGATCTGCCCATTGAGAACCGAAAGGGATTAATACGGTGAGTGATAACGGTCGGCTGTTCACCAGTGAGTCGGTGACCGAAGGGCATCCCGACAAGATCTGCGATGCGATCAGCGATTCGGTGCTCGACTCGCTGCTCGCAGCTGATCCGAAATCACGGGTCGCGGTCGAGACCCTGGTCACCACCGGTCAGGTGCATGTCGTGGGTGAAGTCACCACCGCGGCAAAGGAAGCCTTCGCCGATATCACCGACACGGTGCGCGCGCGGATCCTGGAAATCGGCTACGACTCGTCGGAGAAGGGTTTTGACGGAGCCTCCTGCGGAGTGAACATCGGCATCGGCCGCCAGTCACCCGACATCGGTCAGGGTGTGGACACGGCGCACGAGGCTCGCATCGAGGGAGCCGCCGACCCCCTCGATTCGCAGGGCGCCGGCGATCAGGGACTGATGTTCGGCTACGCCATACGCGACACCCCCGAATTGATGCCGCTACCGATCGCGCTGGCGCACCGGCTGGCGCGGCGGCTGACCGAGGCCCGCAAGAGTGGCCGGTTGGATTATCTCCGGCCCGACGGCAAGACCCAGGTCACCATTCAGTACGCCGGCACCACGCCGATCCGGTTGGACACCGTCGTGTTGTCCACCCAGCACGCCGAAGGCATCGACCTGGTAACAGAGTTGGCTCCGGACATCCGCAAGCACGTCGTCGACACCGTGCTGGCCGACCTCAACCACGAAACCCTTGACGTCTCCGACTTCCGACTGCTGGTCAACCCGACAGGAAAATTCGTCGTCGGCGGCCCCATGGGGGATGCCGGACTGACCGGACGCAAGATCATCGTCGACACCTATGGTGGCTGGGCCCGCCACGGCGGCGGCGCGTTCTCCGGCAAGGATCCGTCCAAGGTGGACCGGTCGGCTGCGTATGCGATGCGCTGGGTGGCCAAGAACGTCGTCGCGGCCGGCCTCGCGGACCGAGTCGAGGTCCAGGTGGCGTACGCAATCGGCAAGGCGGCACCCGTCGGGCTGTTCGTCGAGACTTTCGGGTCCGAGACCGTCGAGGTGGCTCGCATCGAGAAGGCCATCACGGCGGTCTTCGACCTGCGGCCCGGTGCGATCGTCCGCGACCTCGACCTGCTGCGGCCGATCTACGCGCAGACCGCCGCCTACGGCCACTTCGGCCGCACCGACATCGATCTGCCGTGGGAGCGCCTGGACAAGGTCGAGGACCTGAAGAGTTCGGTCTAGCCCGTCACATCAGCGTAGGACTGGACCGGGCCTGCTCAACTGCCAACGAACTGGTCGAACGCCCATTGAAACTGCGGGGGCACGACGGCGACGCCGCATTGATTTTGGATTTCGCCGAGCGGGGCAAGGATCGCCTTGAACTCGGCATACTGCTGCGGATTTGACGCGGCGTACGCCTGCAGGGTGGCTGCTGCCTGGGGACGCGGCTGCAGGGCCGCTGTCATCAGCACCTTGTTCCCGGCAGGATTGCTGTTCAGGTAGTTCTGGGCCTGCTTGGTCACCGCTGCGACAGTGCTGTCGACGCCAGCGGGACTGCAGTCCGGAGCGGCAGAAGCCACCGGAACGGCGATACCGATGGCGAGGCCGCCGCCAATGAGGGTGCCCGCGCAGATACGGACGAAGCGGGACGGGTCACTGGATGTCATGGTTCGTGGTCCTCCGAGTTGTAACTGGTGCGGTCATTGAATGCTTTCGTCCCTCTACGTGCAAACGTTACCTGCGGTACTGTCCAAGGTAAATAAATCCTGTTCAGCGGTGTAAAGCCGCCCGTAGGGCGGCCAAGCCACGGTCGCTGGCCGCGGTGGCGGTCGGCACGACACCGACGTAACCGAGATAGCCGTGGACCAGCGTCTCGGCGTTATGCAACTCCACCTCGCCACCGGCGGCGGTTAGCAGTTCGGCGTAGCGGACACCGTCGTCGCGCAGTGGGTCGTGCCCAGCGACCGCCACGTAGGCGGGTGGCAGCCCGGACAGGTCCTCCGCACGGCCGGGAGCCAGCGTGGCCGGGGGATCGGCCGGGTCGAGATGGCCGGCGTACCAGCGGGTGAACGCCGCCATGGCGTCGCCGTCGAGCACGGGGGCGTCGGCGTTCTCGCCGAACGACGGCAGGGAGGTGTCCCACATCGTCGCCGGGTACCACAGCAATTGAAAGGCCAACCGGGGTCCACCACCGGACGACCGGTTCGCATCCCGGGCCAGGTGGGTGACAACCGCCGCGAGATTGCCGCCGGCCGAATCACCGGCCACCGCCAGGCGAGACGGATCAGCACCGAACTGCCCGGCGTTGGCGGCCACCCAGCAGGTGGCCGCCCACGCGTCCTCGACCGCAGCGGGATACGGATGCTCGGGTGCCAGTCGGTAATCGACCGATACCACCACGGTTGCTGCGCCGACGGCATGCTCGCGGGCTGTGACGTCGTGGGTGTCTAGATCGCCGAGGGCGAATCCACCACCGTGGAAGAACATCGTGACGGGGTGTGCACCTTCCCTGGAATCGGCGTCGGTTGTCTGATTGACGCCTTCGGCGTCGGTGGGCCAGTAGACGCGAACCGGGATCGGTCCGGCGGGTCCGTCGATGCGGAGGTCCTCGACTCTGAGGTCGGGATGCATTGGCCTGCGGGGCAATTCGCGCAAACCGCGTCGCGCGGCTTCGACGCCGTCGTCGACGTTCAACCGGAATGGAACTGAGTCCAGTACCTTCTGCAGGATGGCATCAACCGGTGGTTTGTCGTGGGCCATGGACACACGGTACCCAGATGCCTCACGTGCGGTCCGGCTCTGGTGGGCGGCCGGGGTCGCTGCGGCCGTGGGCTACGGGATCTTTCTGGCATCAGCCGCGCTGAAACTGCCGGCCGGTGCCGAACTCAACGGCCAGTTCTGGGCCCAGCCGATCGCGAAGGCCTCGATGGCGATCCTGCTTGCGGTGGCGGCATCGCTGCATCCGATCGATCGAGAGCGCCGCTGGCTGATTGGCGCGCTGCTGTTGTCCGCGCTCGGCGACTTTTTGCTGGCTATCCCCTGGTGGACACCGGCCTTCGTCTGCGGTCTCAGTGCGTTTCTGGTCGCTCACCTGTGTTACCTCGGCGCTCTGCTGCCACTGCGCGGAAACTTTGGCCGCGCACGACTGGCGATCGCGGCCGCCCTCATCATCGTCTGCCTGAGCATGGTGGCCCGGTTCTGGTCGAAACTGGCGACGGACGGACTCACGGTTCCGGTGCCGATCTACATCAGTGTGCTGGCAGCGATGGTTTGTGCCGCGCTGTTCGCCCGACTGCCCACCGCGTGGACGGCAGTCGGCGCGGTGTTGTTCGCGGTGTCTGACGCCATGATCGGTATCGGTCAGTTCGCGGGTGGATCGCAGATGCTGGAGTTGCCGATCTGGTGGATCTACGCGGCGTCGCAGGTGCTGATCACAGCCGGTTTCTTCTTCTGCCGCAACCGGGCCTGAGCATTACGCGGTGGCGCACCAACGCCAGTTCAGAAACCAATGCCAGTGCAGGAACCAATGTCAGTGCAGGAACCAGATGGCTACGCACATCAGCAGCATTGCGAGGGCGGGCAAGGATTTGGTCAGCGGGTCCTTGACCTTGGCGTGCATTGCCAGCGCGCCGACCATCAGCCCGGCGACGATCAGTGCCGGCAGGCGGACGAGGTCAGGCGACTTGACCCAGATGCCGAGGAGCAGCAGTATCGCCGAGCCCACCTTGAGGATGCCGACCACGTAGAAGGTCCAGTCCGGCAGGCCGTAGGTGGCGAATTCTTCCTTGAGTGACTGCGCCGAGCCGCCCCGATATGACGTCGACGCCTTGGCACGTACCAACCAGACGTTGAGTAGGCCGAGTGCGACAATAACTTGGAGGGCGGTCGAAATCGCGAAAGTTGACATGTGCCGCCTTCACTGCCGAGTTGCGTCGAGCAGTTCAACCATAGTGGATCGGAACTGAGGACATGACGAGCTCGCTCTACCACGCAGCCAAAGTGCTGTCGATCGCGTTGTTCCTGTACTACGGGCTCGCCGTGCTGTTCTCCAACGCGATGGTCACCGAGTTTGAGCGCTATGGGCTGATCAGGTTCCGCAAACTCACCGGGAGCCTCGAGGTGCTCGGTGCGCTGGGGTTGCTGCTCGGCTACCTGCTACCGCCACTGGTCGTCGCCGCGTCGGGCGGATTGACCCTGCTGATGATCGGGGGAGTCGTCGTTCGCCTCAAGTCCGGCGATTCCCTGGTGGACTCACTGCCCGCGATGGTGATGGGGCTCATTAACGCCTTCATCTTCCTCTACGCGACCGGTCTTGTCGGCCCGTAGCACTGACCAGGTGAGCACACCCGGCCGGCCCGCCGCCGAACACGAACCCATCGCCCGGGTATTGCCGATGCTCTCGGTACCGCACCTGGACCGCGAGTTCGACTATCTGGTGGCGGCCGAGCTGTCCGATGACGCGCAGCCGGGGGTGCGGGTTCGGGTGCGCTTTCATGGCCGTCTCGTCGATGCCTTCGTGCTCGAACGCCGCTCAGGCACTGACCATGTCGGTCAGTTGGGATGGCTGGACCGGGTGATCTCCGCCGAGCCGGTACTCACACCGGAAGTGCGTCGGCTAGTCGATGCGGTCGCCGCCCGCTATGCCGGCACCCGCCCGGATGTGCTGCGGCTAGCCGTGCCACCCCGCCACGCGGCTGCGGAGAAAACCCAACGGCAGGTGTGCTTGCTGCCGGTGGTCGATCCCGTCGATGCGTCGGGGTGGGCTCGCTACGCCGGCGGCGGCAAGTTTCTCGACGCTCTCAAGGAGGGCCGCGCGGCCCGCGCGGTATGGCAGGCCTTGCCGTCGGAGCAGTGGTGCGAACGACTGGCTGAAGCCGCTGCCGCAGCCATCAGCGGCGGACACGGCGTGTTGATCGTCGTTCCCGATCAGCGGGATATCGACGTGATGCTGCCGGCCGCCACGGCGTTGATCGACGAGTCCGCGGTGGTGGCACTCGCCGCCGGGATGGGCCCGTCGGCGCGGTACCGACGTTGGCTTTCGGTGTTGCGCGGGCAGGCCCGGCTGGTGATCGGCACGCGCAGTGCGGTATTCGCGCCGGTGGACAAGCTGGGCCTGGTGATCGTGTGGGACGACGGGGACGACAGTCTGGCCGAACCGCGCGCGCCGTATCCGCACGCCCGCGAAGTCGCCATGCTGCGCGCCCACCAATTACGGTGCGCGGCACTCATTGGTGGCTACTCCCGCACCGCCGAGGCTCAGGCGTTGATCACGAGCGGCTGGGCACATGACCTGGTGGCACCGCGGCAGGTCGTCCGCGCCGAGGCGCCACGCGTCATCGCGCTCGACGACACCGGGTACGCCGAGGAACGCGACCCCGCGGCGCGGACCGCACGACTTCCGTCGGTGGCCCTGCGCACCGCCCGCGCCGCACTGGAACGGGGCACACCGGTTCTGATCCAGGTGCCGCGCCGCGGTTATGTTCCGTCGGTGGCTTGTGGCCGGTGCCGCACCATCGCGCGCTGCCGACACTGCATGGGCCCGCTGGCGCTGTCGGATCGCGATGCCGACGGGGCGGTGTGCCGGTGGTGTGGGCGCATCGACACCGGCGTGAAGTGCCGGCGCTGCGGTGCCGGGGAGGTGCGCGCTGTGGTGGTCGGTGCCCGCCGCACCGCCGAGGAACTGGGTCGGGCTTTCACCGGTGTACCCGTCATCACCTCGGCCGGTGACTCCGTCCACTCTGTGATCGGAGCCGGTCCTGCGCTGGTGGTGGCCACTCCGGGTGCTGAGCCAAGGGCACCCGATGGTTACGGTGCGGCCCTATTGCTGGACACGTGGTCGCTGCTGGGGCGGCAGGATCTGCGCGCCGCGGAAGACGCGCTGCGCCGTTGGATGTCGGCGGCCGCGCAGGTGCATGCCCGCGCGGCGGGCGGCGTCGTCGTCGTGGTCGCCGAGTCGGCGATCCCGACCGTCCAGGCCCTGATCAAGTGGGATCCGGTCGGGCACGCCGAAGCGGAACTGGCAGCCCGGGTGGCGGTCAGCCTGCCGCCGGCTGTGCACATCGCCGTCGTCGACGGAGCCTCGGACGCTGTCGCCGCACTCCTGGCCCAGGCGACGCTTCCCGAGGACGTCGACGTGCTGGGCCCGGTGGATCTGCCGCCTGGTGTTCGGCGCCCACCGGCCACCGCGGTCGAGGATCAGGTCATCCGCATGTTGATCCGGGTGCCCCGCGAGGAAGGCCTCGCCCTGGCGGCCGCACTACGGCAGGCGACCGCGGTCACTAGTGCCCGGCACGACCATGAAGCGGTCCGGGTACAAATCGACCCCCTGCACATCGGCTGAGACGCGAGGGGCTGAGACGCGGGGGACTGAAACGCGAGGGGCTGAAACGCGAGGGTTGAGACGCGAGCGCGCGCGCTACGCTGGCGTTTAAGATCCTCGGGGGAGGTCGCGTGCGGGCA
>CAIWCQ010000342.1 GCA_903911165.1 uncultured Actinomycetes bacterium
GACTTCCAATTCCTGGGCAATCATGAAAATTCCTTTGCCTTGCTACCTGGGGATGAGCGACTCGCGTTCAACCCCACTTTAATCTGGATCGGCTGCATATTCATTCAATCGACCGGTTCAGCCTGGAGCATGTGATCTGGCAGCGAACCTACTTTCCGGCCGATGGCCCACCGCGCCGTATGGCCGACCTCGGCTCCGACGACGCCAATCACTACACCCACGTCCATATCGCGACCGAAGGCGGCGGCTACCCGACTGGCGCCGAGAAATACTTCGGCTAGCCACTCACGGTAACTGCGTAAGCCCTATTGCAACGTTCTCTGCCTCATGAACTGGCTTTATATGCCTCATCGTGGTATCCTCGGAGTTTGCTATCCGGGTATGACGCGAGGAGGGAACCATGGGGACGGATCCGCGGGGCGAGCAACCCCCACAAACTGTTCCCCTGCGCCTGCACACCTGCAACCGGGTGGGATTGCAGGCGAATCCCCCTGGGCAGCGCGGGAGCATCGGCGATTGGTTGCGACGGCGGGCTAACGGCGGCGAATTCCACGGAACAGCACCACGACCGTGAGCGCCCCCACGCCCACCAGCGCGGCGGTCACCGCCGGCTGACGGACGAAACGCCGCACCGAGGTCTTGAAGTCATCGGCCAGGCGTTGCGGATTGGCCCGCTCGGCCAGCGTGTCGACCGTCAGCGCCAGCCGGTCACGGGCCGCAGCGATGTCCTGCTTGATGAGCTCGGGATCCCGGTCCACCACGTCCGTCCTCGCTTCCGCCATCCATGCCGCACTGCCGCATTACCCTAGATCAGCGAAGGGCCTCAAGAGGCCATCGGGGGACGAACCGACGACGAAGGGACCAAACGTGACCGACGCCGCGCGCCTTGAGGTCGGCCAAACAGCACCGGGATTCAGCCTGCCGGATGCCGACGGCAACACCGTCAGGCTTGCCGATTTCAAGGGCCGCAAAGTGATCGTCTACTTCTACCCGGCCGCCTCGACACCCGGATGCACCAAACAAGCCTGCACCTTCCGAGACAGTCTCGCCGGGCTCAATGGCGCCGGCATTGACGTGGTCGGCATCTCGCCGGATAAGCCCGAAAAACTGGCGAAGTTCCGCGATGCCGAGGCGCTCACCTTTCCGCTGCTGTCGGATCCGGAAAGGAAAGTCCTCACCGCCTGGGGCACCTTCGGGGAGAAGAAGATGTACGGCAAGACGGTCCAGGGCGTCATCCGGTCGACGTTCCTCGTCGACGAAAAGGGGAAGATCGCCTTGGCGCAGTACAACGTCAAGGCTGCAGCTGCGGCAACACTGATTCAGAAGATCATCGCGGGGATCGACTGATTAGCGTTGCGGCGAAAAGGTTCTTGATTGCCGAGCGCGCATTTCTGACGCAGGAGTAACAAAGGAACCCCAGGGACCGACATCACGGTCATGACACAGCGCGGACGCCTGCTCAGCTGGCTGGCAGCCGTTGTGGCTGTTTCCGTCGCGCTCGCCGGAGCGTCCGTGGCACCGGCACACGCCACCGAGCCATCTGACGCTCAGCTGGTTTCCAGCCAGCGATCAGCCGTTTCGGTTGCCGGCTCTGAGCGCGGATTGCAGATTCAGACGATCATGGCCAGACGAGCCATAGTCTCGCGATTCCCCGAGATTCGGGAGATCGGTGGGGTCCGGCCCGACAGCATGAAGTGGCACCCCGAAGGCCTGGCAATCGATGTGATCATTCCGGATTGGCAGACGCCGGCCGGCAGAGCACTCGGAGACCGCATCGCTAAGTTCATCTCCGACAACGGCAGGCGGTTCGGACTCGAGTACCTCATCTGGCAGCGGATGTACATTCCCGCCGAGGGCAAGTCGTACCTAATGAACGACGCCGGCAATCCCGACGCCAACCACTTCACCCACGTCCACATCGCCACCTACGGCGGCGGTTACCCGACCGGCCGGGAGAATTTCCTCGACTAGTCACACGTGCGTGCCGAGCATGCCCAGCAGCAGCGCCTCGGTCACCGCGGCGCGTTCGAGCACGCCCAGGTGCAGGCTCTCGTTAACGCTGTGTGCCTGGGTGCCGGGATCCTCCACGCCGGTGACCAAGATCGTGGCGTTGGGGAAGGCTTCGGCGAACTCAGCGATGAAGGGGATGGACCCGCCCATTCCCATGTCTATGGCGTCGACACCCCAGGCCTGCCTGAAGGCTGCGCGGGCAGCGTCGTAGACCGGACCCGTCGCGTCGATGGCGTAGGGCTGGCCGATGTCACCGGGAGTGAC
>CAIWCQ010000343.1 GCA_903911165.1 uncultured Actinomycetes bacterium
ATCGTTCTGCGCGGCGCCGATGTACACCGCGGCGGTGATCGCCGGTGCCAGCAGATGCGGACTCTCGGAATCATCGGAGACCAGTCCGCCGCCGTGAAACGACATTGCCGCGGCAACCCGCGCCGGAACCCGCCCGGCGACCATCAGCGACGTGCGCCCGCCCATGCAGTAGCCGCATGCGCCGAACCGATGCCCGGAGACCTCTGGCCGAGCCGCCAGATAGTCGAAGAACGCACCCGCGTCGGCGGCCATCACCTCCGGGGTGATCGCCTTCATCATGGCGAACAGCCGGTTGCGCTCGCCCGTGTCATCGAAGACCCCGGCCATGTCGAACGGCGCCCAATCGCCACTGCGGTAGTACACGTCGGGGACGAGGACCGCGTAACCCAGCGTCGCCAGCCGGCTAGCCATCTCGCGAAACACCGGCCGGGCCCCGCCGGCGTCGGGATACATCACGATCCCGGGCCACGGGCCGGGCCCGTCCGGTGTGCACAGAGTGACCGGGCAGGTCCCGTCCGGCGTGGTGATTGAGTCGGTGATGGTCGGCATGGCAACGTTTCTACTCCCCGGGGCGACGTAAACTGACCTCCGTGCCCACCCCGACCCCGTACGAGGATCTTCTGCGCTTGGTGATGGAGTCCGGCACACCGAAATCCGACCGCACCGGCACCGGTACCCGCAGCGTCTTCGGACACCAATTGCGCTATGACCTGTCGGCCGGCTTCCCGCTGATCACCACCAAGAAGGTGCACCTGAAGTCGGTGGTCTACGAACTGCTGTGGTTCCTGCGCGGCGACTCCAACGTCGAGTGGCTGCAACAACACGGTGTCAGCATTTGGGACGAATGGGCCTCGCCCACGGGTGATCTCGGGCCGGTCTACGGCGTGCAATGGCGATCCTGGCCAACACCGACCGGTGAGCACATCGACCAGATCAGCGCCGCACTGGAGCAGTTGCGCACTGATCCCGATTCGCGGCGAATCATCGTCTCGGCGTGGAATGTCGCCGATATCCCGAAGATGGCACTGGCGCCGTGTCATGCCTTCTTCCAGTTCTATGTCGCCGACGGCAAGCTCAGCTGCCAGCTGTATCAGCGCAGCGCGGACCTTTTCCTCGGGGTGCCGTTCAACATCGCCAGCTACGCGCTACTGACCCACATGATGGCCGCGCAAGCCGGCCTGAAGGTGGGCGACTTCATCTGGACCGGTGGCGACTGCCACATCTACGACAACCACGTCGCGCAGGTCACCGAGCAGCTCAGTCGCGACCCGCGGCCGTACCCGGAACTCGTTCTGGCCCAGCGGGATTCGATCTTCGACTACGCCTACGACGATGTCGAGATCCGCAACTACAATCCGCACCCGGCCATCAAAGCCCCGGTCGCGGTCTAGGAAATACCCATGACCGTTGGCCTGATCTGGGCCCAGTCAACCTCCGGCGTGATCGGCCGCGACGGCACCATCCCATGGCACCTGCCCGAGGATCTGGCTCGCTTCAAGACGCTGACCATGGGCCATACCGTGGTGATGGGCCGGCGCACCTGGGACTCGCTGCCGGCGCGCTTTCGGCCACTGCCCGGCCGACGCAATGTCGTCCTCACCCGCAACCGGGGCTTTGACGCCCCCGGGGCTGAAGTCGTCGGCTCGATCGACGATGCCATCGACGATCAGACCTGGGTGATCGGCGGATCAGAGATCTACCACCTGGCGCTGCCCGCGGCCACCCGCTGCGAGGTCACCGAGGTCGAGATCGATCTGCGGCTCGAAGATGACGACGCACTGGCCCCGGTGCTCGACGAGTCCTGGACCGGCACCTCAGGTGACTGGCACGACAGCACCTCGGGTCTGCGCTACCGGTTCCACAGCTTCCAGCGAAGCTAGTCGGGACGGTCCTGAACGCGACGGCCCTCTCCACGCGTACGGACCATGCGGCGGATCATCAGCCCGTACGGCACGGCATTGATCACCGCGAGCACCCCGGCCGCACCCCACTGCGCAGCGCGGGTCAGGCCAGCGGGATAGATGGCACCCCCGACATAGTGCTCGATGAAACCGCCGCTGTAGCCGCCCTCTCCGGCGGCATGGCGCAATGAGTTCTCCAGTGGCGTCAGCGGACAGATCCCGCCAGAGGTCTCGATCCACAATCCCCACGCCACGGCCGGCAGGTGCAGCACCGCTAACCAGGGCCAACGCCACACCGCGAGCGCGCCGAAAACGACCCACACCAGGAACAGCGCGTGCACCACGAGGACCGCATCAGCGAGAAACCCCGGGAACACCACCCCATGCTGCCACCGATCCCGCTCCCACCCCGCGTCGCTGCGGACCCCGCGGATCCAGCGAGTAATCTAAATCCCCGTGAGCAGCAGCGGATTCGATGCCGGTGCCCGGTTGGGCACGGTTCTGACCGCGATGGCGACCCCCTTCACCGCCGAAGGCACGGTGGATGTCGAGACCGCCGGCCGCTTGGCTAACCGTCTCGTCGACTCCGGGTGCGACGGACTGGTGCTGTCCGGAACCACCGGGGAATCGCCGACCACCTCCGATGCCGAGAAACTCACCCTGCTGCGGACCGTGCTGGACGCCGTCGGTGACCGCGCCCGCGTCATCGCCGGCGCCGGCACCTACGACACCGCGCACAGCGTGCACCTGGCCAAGGCCTGCGCGGCCGAGGGCGCCCACGGGCTGCTGGTGGTCACGCCGTACTACTCGCGACCTCCGCAAAGCGGGTTGGTGGCGCACTTCACCGCAGTCGCGGACGCGACCGAGTTGCCGATCGTGCTCTACGACATTCCGCCGCGGTCGTTGATCCCCATTGAGTGGGACACTTTGCGAACCCTGGCGCGCCAGCCCAATATCGTCGCGGTCAAGGACGCAAAGGGCGATTTGAACGGCGCCGCCGCCGTGATGGCCGAGACCGGCCTGACCTACTACTCCGGAGATGACGCGCTCAACCTGCCCTGGCTTGCGATGGGCGCCGTCGGATTCATCAGCGTCTGGGGCCACGTCGCGGCAAGGGAACTGCGCGATATGTTGACCGCGTTCAACTCCGGTGATCTCGCGACCGCGCGCAAGATCGCGGTCACGCTCAGTCCGCTGGACGTCGCACAATCCCGGCTCGGTGGAGTCACCCTCGCCAAGGCCGGCCTTCGGCTGCAGGGTTTCGAAGCCGGCGATCCCCGGCTTCCACAGATGCCTGCGACGGCTGCTCAGCTCGACGAGCTCGCTGCCGATATGCGCGCGGCTGCAGTGCTGCGATGACCCAATCAATGCTTGCGCCCCCGCCACTGGCCGCGGGCGCGCTG
>CAIWCQ010000344.1 GCA_903911165.1 uncultured Actinomycetes bacterium
CTGGCCGGTGCCCATCGGCCCCTTGATGCCACGCAGTGGGTAGCGGTCGATGAGTTCCCGGATGCGCTTCAGCGCGATCAGCGTTTCCTCGGCCGCCGATGCAAACCGCTTGCCCAACGTGGTGGCCTGCGCGGCGACGTTGTGGCTGCGGCCTGCCATCACCAGATCCCGGTAGCGCGCGGCCCGCTCGGCCAGCCGCGCTGCGACCGCGACGCCGCGGCCGTGGGTGAGTTCCAGGGAGCGCCGGATCTGTAGCTGCTCGACGTTCTCGGTCAGATCGCGACTCGTCATACCCTTGTGCACATGCTCGTGGCCGGCCAGGGCATTGAACTCCTCAATTCGGGCCTTGACGTCGTGGCGCAGCACCCGCTCACGGGCCGCGATCGAATCAAGGTCAACCTGCTCAACGACCCGCTCGTAGTCGGTAACCGCGACCTCGGGCACCTCAACACCGAGTTCGCGCTGCGCCCGCAGCACCGCCAGCCAGAGTCGGCGTTCGGCGACGACTTTGGCTTGCGGTGACCAGATCGCCACCATCTCCGCGCTGGCATACCTGTTGGCCAGCACATCCGGGATTGCCGCGCGGGTGTTCACAACTGCACAGCTTACGGTTTGGGGTATGTATTTCGTCGGAGTCGACCTCGCCTGGGGTCAGCGCAGCCCCACCGGTGTGGCTGCCCTGGACAGCCACGGTGTGCTCTGCCATGTCGGCGTGGCCGGCGATGACGCCGACGTGCTGGCTCAGCTCAAGCCGTACGTCACCGGTCCGTGCGTAGTGGCCTTCGACGCCCCCCTGGTAGTGACCAATCCCAGCGGCAACAGGGGTTGCGAAGCCGCCCTGAACCGGGACTTCCGCCGATTCGATGCCGGTGCCCATCCGGCGAACACCGGTCTGGCCTGGTTCGCCGACGGCGGGCGGGCGGCAAAGTTGTGCGCGGAACTGGAGCTGAACCTCGACCCGCACTCACCGGCACCGCGGCGCGCTCTGGAGGTGTACCCGCACGCAGCCAGCATCGTTCTGTTCGGTCTGGAACGGACGTTGAAATACAAGCAGAAGTCCGGCCGCGAGTTTGCGCAACTTCAGTCGGAGTTGTTGCGACTCATCGGTTTTGTTGAACAGTTACAGTTAGCCAACCCGGCTCTCGGCGTCGATACCACATCCTGGCAAGCCCTCAAGCGCAGCGTGGCGACGGCTGCCGGCAAGTCAGCCCTGCGCCGTGCCGAGGATCCCATCGACGCGGTGCTGTGCGCCTACATCGCTCGCTTCGCCGCTCTCCGGCCCGATGATGTGACGGTCTACGGCGATACCGAAACCGGCGCCATCGTCACACCCACGCTGCCGGCGTCTGCGTCATCGCGCTGACCTTCTCAAGAAACCGTCGCACGGTGCCCTGATTCTCGTGTCGCTGCCAGCCGAACGTGGTCGGACGCTGCGCGCGATCGTGCCAAAAGTGGCCCGGCTGCGATGGCGGCCGGGTTGCCACCAGCCACACCGCGGTGTCGGCGCCGTCAGCGACCTCACGCAGCAGTGGCCGGGTGATTACCCGGAACCGCGGCAGATACTCCGCCACCCCCGGGGTGTCCACCCAGCCGGGATGCATGCTCTCGACCCTGATGTCGGTGCCGGCCAGTCGACGCGCCCAGGCGTCGGCGAGTACCACCTGCATCCGCTTGGTCCGGGCATAGCAGCGCACGCCGTTGTAATTGCGGCTGGACTGAAGATCATCGATCACCAACCCGGTGCTATACATGCCACCCGAGGACACGAACACCACCGATGCGCCGCGCGCCGCAGCCAACAGTGGCAGTAACCGCTCGGTCATCAACTGTGGCCCCAGAATGTGGGTGGCCAGTTGCACCTCATGGCCTTCGCGGGTGAGCATGCGCTCCTCGGGCATCAGGCCGGCGTTGTGAACCAGTCCGTCCAACGCGGGCACCCGGCCGGCGAAGTCGGCGCACCAGGCATTGACGGCTTCCAGGTCAGAGACGTCGCACACCTCGGCCACCACGTCGGCGCCCGGGAACTCCCCGGAGATGTCGGCGACGCAGCGTTTCACCTTTTCGGCGTTGCGGCCCAGTACGTGCACGGTGGCGCCGAGTCCGGCGAAGGCCCGCGCCATCCCGAGGCCGATACCGGCGGTCGCACCCGTCACCAGCACCCGCTTGCCGACCAGGGCATCGGGGGCGGGGTCAGCCGGCCACCATCGGCGGCGCAGTCCGGAGCCGATCCGGGTGTAGCCGAGGACCAGCGCACGGTCCATCGCGCCGTCGAGCAGATCCGTCACCGGCCGGGTGAGGGCCGAGAGATCCACGGTCAAAGTCCGTCGTTGATGGGGGCAAGAATGTCAATCACATCGATCAGGGTCGCACGGGCGGTTTCGCGTGGGCCCCCCGCATCGGCGACCAGTGCCGAGACCACCGCTCCGTCGACCGCGCACACCAACGCCGTCACCATGTCGACCCGGGCGCAGCGGCCGGAGCGGTCGACGGCCTCGACGACGGCGTCGACGCGCTGCTGCAATAGCCGCCGCTCCACGCCGCGCAGCGCGGGGTGGCGGGCGCAGGCGATATAGCGCTCATAGCGCGAGATCAACTCATCACCGCTCTTCTCGCCGGCAAGGAGATCGAGCAGAACATCGGCGGTGGCGCCGGTGCTGCGGCGACGCCTCGGCAACTCCCGGACCCGCGCTCGCAACTGGGTGGCTTCGACGGCACCGATGTGTTCGACGGCGTTTTCCACCAACTCGTCCAGCGACGAGAAGTAATAGGTCGTCGACGCCAGTGGCAGTCCGGCCCGGCGCGCGACCGCACGATGGCGTACCGCCTCGAAGCCACCTTCAGACAGCAACGCAGCGGCCGCGCTGACGAGCGCGTACCGGCGTCGTTCTCCCTTGGGGGTAACCGCTGTGGTCACGTGGCCGATGGTGCCAGCCGCCGGGGGAACCCACGGCGCTTTCCCGCAACCAGTGACGGGTGGGGCAGGATAGCGGAATGCCGGACCGCAGCCGTCGCGCCGTGCTGCGTGTGGCGGCGGGTGTCGCCGGCGCAGCAGCGGTGCACACATTCCTCAGACCATCGCCTGCGGTCGCCACGCCCAGCCTCATCACCGGATCGTTCGTGTCGGCCGCGCGCGGGGGCATCACGACCAATTTCGCCGTCGCCCGCCCACCCGGAAAAGCCGGAACGCTGCGGCCGGTGATCGCACTGCACGGCAAGGGCAGCGACGCCGCGGCGGTGATGGCCGGCGGTGTGGAGTCGGGGCTGGCCGGGGCGGTGGATGCGGGCCTGCCGCCGATCGCGGTGGTCGCCGTCGACGGCGGCGGCAGTTACTGGCACCGGCGCGCCAGCGGCGAGGACTCCGGGGCGATGGTGCTCGACGAATTGCTTCCACTCCTTGCCCAGCAGGGCCTGGACACCTCGCGGGTGGGCTTTCTGGGCTGGTCGATGGGTGGCTACGGCGCTCTGTTGCTGGGGGCGCGGTTGGGTCCGGCCCGCACCGCGGCGATCTGTGCGGTCAGCCCCGCGCTGTGGCTGTCGTCGGGTGCGAGCGCTCCCGGCGCGTTCGATGGACCGGGTGACTTCGCCGCCAACACAGTCTTCGGCCTTCCGGCGCTGGCGTCGATCCCGATCCGCGTTGACTGCGGGTACGCAGACCCGTTCTACCCGGCGACCACACAGTTCGTCGCGCAGTTGCCGAGTGCCCCGGCCGGTGGCTTCGCACCGGGCGGACATGACAGCTCGTTCTGGAGCGCCCAGTTGCCTGCGGAGATCGCCTGGATGGCTCCGCTGTTGACGGCCTAGCCGGGCGGGCTCAGACGCCGATCCGGCCCTCGGCCGCGGCGAGTCCGATATCGGTGCGGAAATGGCTGCCGGGCAAGCGAATCGACGTCATTACCCGGTATGCGGCGGCGCGGGCTTCGGGCAGGTCGGCCCCGGTTCCGACAACCGACAGCACCCGACCGCCGCAGGAGACGACTTCACCGTCGTCGCGTCGCGCGGTGCCGGCGTGCAGCACCGCGTCGTTGTCCGACCCGGTGATGACGTCTCCGAATCGGGGACGTCCCGGATAGTTCTCGGCGGCCAGCACCACGGTCACCGCGTACCCGCCGCGCCACCGCAGTGGGCCGGCATCGGCCAGTGCGCCGGTAGCCGTCGCGTAGAGCAACGCACCCAGCGGAGACTCCAGCAATGCCAGCACCGCCTGGGTTTCTGGGTCGCCGAAACGACAGTTGAACTCGACCACCGCCGGCCCATCGGAGGTGATCGCCAGACCCGCATACAGCAGACCCGAGAAAGGGCAGCCACGTCGCAGCAGTTCAGCCGCGACGGGTTCGACCGCGTCGCGGACGATCGCGGCCTGCACCGACTCCGGCAGCCACGGCAACGGCGCATATGCGCCCATGCCGCCGGTGTTGGGACCGGTGTCGCCGTCGGCGACCCGCTTGAAGTCCTGCGCCGCCAGTAACGGAACGACGGCAGCGCCGTCGACAAGGCAGAACAGCGAGACTTCCGGCCCGTCCAGGAACGACTCCAGCAGTACCGGGTGGCCGGAATCCAGGAGGCTGGCGGCGTGGGCCCGCGCGGCGTCCCGGTCGGCAGTGACGACCACGCCCTTGCCGGCTGCGAGTCCATCGTCTTTGACCACCCAGGCCCGCTGGCCGGCCGGGGGGCCGAACCGATCCAGTGCGGCGTCGAGATGGGCAGGACTGTCGATGATTTCGCTCGCTGCTGTCCGTACCCCTGCGGCGGCCATCACGTCCTTGGCGAATGCTTTGGAACCCTCGATCCGGGCGGCCTCCTGCGACGGACCGAAGCATGCGATTCCAGCGGCTCGGACAGCATCGGCGACACCGAGAGCCAGTGGAACCTCGGGGCCGATCACCACCAGATCGGCGCGCATGCGGGCGGCGAGTGCGGTGACCTCATCGGCGGAGGCCACGTCGACATCGAATTGGTCGGCCACCGCCGCCGTGCCCGCGTTTCCCGGCGCGATCGCGAGGTAGTCGACCGCGGGGTCCTTTCGCAATCCGAGCAGCAGGGCATGTTCGCGGGCACCGGATCCGATCACAAGGACGCGCACGGCGACAACCCTAATCGGTTAATCCGTTGACCTGTCATCCCTCACGGTTAATCCGTTGACTTGTCATTGGAGTGCATCTTCAACGCACCCCCGGCGTTGGCCTTCTTGTCGGCGGACCTTCCCGCCGCCGCAGCCTTGCGGCGCTTGGCCGCGACCCGCTCGACGACACCATTGAAGCCCGAGCCAAGTGGGAAACCGACGTAGTGGGTGATGAACAGCGCCATCTCGCGCAATTCGTCGCTAGTCATCTCTGCGTTCTCCAGTGCAGCGTTGACCTGGATCTCAGCCAGATCCGGCAGGCCGAGTGCGGTGACCACCGACAGCGTCATGATCCGCTTGTCCCGCATGGACAGGCCAGGTCGGCTCCAGATGTCGCCAAAAAGGTGGTCGGCGGTCAGTGCGAAGAAATCGCCGGGCATGTCCGGCATCTCCCAGGCATAGACCTCGTTCATCTTCGCCAGGCCCTTACGTCGCAATTCGTCCATTTCTCACTCCTTCTCGGTTTGAGCCGATTGTGCGTGCGGCACGCCGAGTCCGGTGGCCAAATTGCGCAGCGCCACTTCGGCAAGCGGCAGATCGACGCCGACTGACTCCCCGAGCGCCAGCGCCAGACTCAGATCCTTCTCTCCCAGACCGCGGGTATGGGTGAAGGTGTCGTAGAGCCAGTGTCCCGGTTCGAGTTCAGCAGTGTTGTCACGCACCATGATCGCTCCCGGGCCACCGGTCAGCGCATCGGTGTGCCGGACCACCCGGCCGAGTGCCTGTAGGTCCAGGCCCGCGGCCTCGGCCAGCGCCAAAGCCTCGCAGGCGGAGGCGAACGCGGTGAAGGTCAGCATGTTGCGCGCCAACTTCATCCGAGTTCCCGCGCCGGCCTCACCGGCATGAATCACCAGCGATGCCCACTGCTTGAAGACCGGTTTGATGCGCTCGTAGATCTCGCGGGGCGCGCCGACCATCGTCGCCAACTCGCCCGTGGCGGCCGCACCCGCTCCCCCGCTGACGGGAGCGTCGATGACGTGCACGCCGTGCGGTGCGAGTTCGGCGGCGAGTTCGGCGGCAGTGGCGTCGCCGATGGTGGAATGGATCGCGATCACCGTGCCCGGCGCGGCGTGGACGGCCAGATCGGTCACCACCTCGCGAACCTGCGCGTCGTTGAGCACGGTGACGCTGATGATCTCGGCCGCGGCGACATCGGCGAGGTTGCCGGCCACGCTTGCTCCGGCGTCGGCGAACGGCACCATCACCTCGTCGCGGACATCGAAGACCACCAAGCCGCCCGGCCAGGCGGCCAGCCGCATCGCCATCGGCGCGCCCATACTGCCCAGCCCGACGTAGCCGAGGCTGGGAACAGTCGTCGAATCAGTCATGGCCGAGCTCCTTCTACGACCGGATGATCTGGCCGCCGTCGACATTGAAGATCTGCCCGGTGATCCAGCTGGCCTGATCGGAGAGCAGAAACAGACACATGCCGACCAGATCCTCGGGCTGACCCATCCGGCTCAGCGGAATGTTCTTGACGATATCGGCCACCATCTCCTGCGGAGTAGTGGTTCGGTTGGCCTCCGTGTCGATCGGGCCTGGCGCGATGGCGTTGATCCGGATGTTCATTCCACCCAACTCGCGAGAAAGCTGTTGGGTGAGGCCATTGATGCCGACTTTGGCCAGTCCGTAGTAGTTGGCGTAGAGCCACGCCGCGGTCGAGGACTGGTTGACGATCGCACCGCCGCCGCGCTTGGCCATCTTCCGGTACACCGCCCGGGTGCAGGCGAGTGCGCCGTCGAGGTTCACGCTCATGAACTTCTTGTAGTAGTCCCAGTCCACGGTGACGAGGAAGTCCAGTTTCATGCCGCCGAAAATCGCAGCATTGTTGACTAAAAAGTCGATCCCGCCGAACTCGGCAAGGGTGCGATCGGCCATCGCCTTCGCCGAATCGGGGTCAGAGACGTCGACCGGAACCGAGATCGCCGTGCCACCTTCCGCGACGATTCCGGCGGCCACCCGGTCAGCACCCTCGGTATTGATATCTGCCACCACCACCGCCGCGCCTTCTCGGGCGAGAGCCTCGGCATAGGCCTGCCCGATGCCGCCGCCGGACCCGGTGACGATGGCAACCTTCTCCTCGAACTGTCCCATGGTTCCTCCTCGACTGCCGAATTAGACTGCTGTGGCAATGACTTTGAGTTCGAGGTATTCCTCGAAACCGGCGACACCCATCTCACTGCCTACACCGGACTGCTTATAGCCCCCGAACGGAACGTCCGCGGAGTACCAGACCCCGCCGTTGACGTTGACGGTGCCGACCCGCAACCGGTTAGCGACTGCTTGAGCACGCTGGGGGTCCGCGCTGAACACTGTGCCCGACAATCCATACGGGGAATCGTTGGCGATCCGGATCGCATCATCGTCGCCGTCGTGTGCGATCACCGTCAGCACCGGGCCGAAGATCTCCTCGCGCGCGACCCTGGCGTCGTTGGTCAACCCGACGATCACCGTGGGTTCGATGAAGAACCCGCGATCCCGATCGACGGGCCGACCCCCTCCGCAGGCGAAAGAACCGCCCTCGGCGATCGCCAGGTCGAGATAGGACTGAACTCGATCGCGCTGACGCGCGGAAATCACTGGGCCACAGATTGTTCCGGGATCCAGCGGGTCGCCTGGTTTCAGACCGGACATGGTTTTGGCAGCGGCCGCGACGGCTTCATCGTAACGGCCGCGCGGCACCACAAGTCGGGTGGTGATCGCGCAACCCTGCCCCGCGTGCATCGACGCGGTGAAAGCCGCCATGGAGCAGGCTCCGGCGAGATCGGCGTCATCAAGAACCAAGAATGCCGATTTGCCACCAAGTTCCAGGAACACCTTTTTGATGGTGGCGGCACCGGCCGCCATGACCGCGCGTCCGGTAGCGGTTGACCCCGTGAACGAAATCATGTCGACCCGGGGATCAGACGCCAACATCGCCCCGACCGCATGATCGTCGGAGGTGACGATATTGAGAACACCCGGCGGAATATCGGTGTGCTCGGCCACCAGTTCACCGAGAACCGCTGCGCACCAGGGGGTGTCGGGGGCGGGTTTGAGCACCACAGTGTTACCGGCAGCCAACGATGGGCCGATCTTGGCGAGGTTGATCTGATGCGGAAAATTCCATGGCGTAATGGCGCCGACGACTCCGACGGCTTCGCGGACGATAGTGCGCTGGGTGGCGATTCCCATCGGTTTGGCGACACCGAGGTCAGTGCGCCACGGATAGGACTCCGCGGTATCTGCGCCGAAACCCAGATCCTCGACCGGGCCCTCCAGTTGCGCCATCGAGGTGAGCATGCGCGGTGCCCCGACCTCGGCCATGGTGATCTCGCGGAGTTCCTCAATGTGCTCGCGCATCGCGTCGCGCAACTGCCGAACACATCGCACCCGAAGTTCGGTGTTGATCGACCAGTCGGTCTTGTCGAACGCGCGACGGGCGGCATCGATGGCGCGACTCATGTCATCTGCATCGGCGTTGGCGGCAGTTCCGAGCACCTCTTCGGTAGCCGGGTTGATGGTCTGGAACCGACCGGCACCGCCTGCGACAAGCTTTCCATCGATGAACAGATCGCTGTTGCGATCAGCTGCTATTGCCATCCGCGACTCCTCATCCTCTCGTACCGCCGGCCCCGATATCCCCGGTGTTCCCGGTATCGAAGAACCATATGGACACCTGTCCGATTACATTCCGTCGAACCTTAGTCACACCATCGCCGACGATGCAAGGACACTATCCCGAGAAGTACCGCTGAAGTCGGTTTTCTACCGGACCTCTTGCGCGATCACGACACCGGTGATTACGGTGGACATGTGTCCAGCGATGCAGTGGCGATGGCCCCTCGTGACCGGGCTGAGGCGACCCGCCGGCCTCGGCAGGAGGAGACCTTCCGCAAACTTCTCAGCGCCGCACTGGAAACGCTGCGGGGTTCCTCCTACGCCGACCTCACCGTCCGGGGCGTGGCGGCCAGGGCCCAGGTGGCACCCGCCACGGCCTACACCTACTTCTCGTCGAAGAACCATCTGGTCGCCGAGGTTTACCTCGACCTAGTTCACGAGGTGCCCTATTTCACGGATGTCAACGACGCCAGGCTCAACCGGGTCCAACAGGCGCTTCGCAGCCTGGCTCTCGTCGTCGCCGATGAGCCCGAGGTTGCCGCCGCCTGCACGACCGCCCTGTTGAGCAACGACGCCTCGGTTCGCGCCGTCCGGGACCGCATCGGCGCCGAGATCCACAAGCGGATCCGCTCCGCGCTGGGACCCGATGCCGACGCACGCACGGTGGCGGCACTGGAGATGAGTTACTTCGGCGCCTTGGTGCACGCCGGCAGCGGCGCCTTCACCTATCGCCAGATCACCGACCGGCTGGGCTACGTGGTCGGCCTTATTCTGACTCCCGGCGACGGAGACGGGCAATGACAGCAGAGGTTGTTCCGCTGATCCTTGACCCCTACGACTACCACCTTCATGAAGACCCCTACCCGTATTACAAACGCCTGCGCGA
>CAIWCQ010000345.1 GCA_903911165.1 uncultured Actinomycetes bacterium
CGCCACCGCTGCGGCGGCTGCCATCGCGCTTCGAGTCCTGTCAACGCCCATGTTTCATCCTCTTCCCGAAGTCCAGTTGCGATGCCGCGTCGAATACTAGCGGCTGACCAGCCACACCAGCACGATTAGCAGGATCAGGGCCACCAGTGCGATCCGCACCCGCGATCTGGGCATGCCGCTCACCGGCGGCGAGTCCGGCCCACGCGCAGTCGGCGAGTCAGCGCGATGCCGTTTGCCAGCACCGCATCGAGTGTGACCGCGATCCCGTAGGCCAGCGCGAGAACCACCGGCATGATGATCACGGTCTGCACTACGAAACCGCGGCCGGTCAGCCACAGTTCGGCGCCATCCCACCAATTGAGGAACCCCGCCACGCGGCAACCCTATACCGCGCCGGCGGCATGGGCCCGCGGCGGCGTTTATGCACCGATCATGCAACGGCGAGCGTCTCCTACCGCCATGATGACCCCATGGTTTTGCAGGCTCAGCCCGAGAGCGCAGACACTGAAACGACGTCCCAGCCGTCGGCCGGTCAGCAACGCGGCCCGTTTCCACCGATCGCCGATTACGCGTTTCTGTCCGACTGTGAGAACACCTGCCTGATTTCAGCGGCCGGTTCGGTGGAATGGATGTGCGTGCCACGCCCCGACTCGCCGAGCGTTTTCGGGTCGATCCTCGATCGCGGCGCGGGGCATTTCCGACTGGGCCCCTATGGGGTCTCGGTACCAGCGGCGCGGCGCTATCTACCCGGCAGCATGATCATGGAAACGACCTGGCAGACCCAGACCGGCTGGCTCATCGTGCGGGACGCGCTGGTGATGGGGCCCTGGCACGACATCGAGGCCCGCTCGCGCACCCACCGGCGAACTCCAATGGACTGGGATGCCGCACACATTCTGCTGCGCACCGTGAAATGTGTCAGCGGCACCGTGGAACTGGTCATGAACTGCGAGCCCGCTTTCGACTACGGCCGCAGCACGGCCAAGTGGGAGTATTCGGCCAGCGCCTACAGCGAGGCGATTGTTCGCGCCGACACCGATCCTGATTCACACCCGGAACTGCGGCTGACGACCAACCTGCGGATCGGCCTGGAGGGGCGTGAAGCTCGCGCACGTACCCGACTCAAGGAAGGCGACAACGCCTTCGTGGCGCTGTCCTGGTCGACGAATCCCGCGCCGCAGACCTTTGCAGAAGCCGCCGAGCAGATGTGGCAGACCAGCGAGGCATGGCGGCAGTGGATCAACATCGGCCAGTTTCCGGACCATCCGTGGCGGGCGTATCTGCAACGAAGTGCGCTGACACTCAAGGGTCTGACGTATTCACCCACCGGTGCGCTGCTGGCTGCCAGCACCACCTCACTGCCGGAAACGCCTCATGGAGAACGCAATTGGGATTACCGCTACGCCTGGGTGCGGGATTCGACGTTTGCCCTGTGGGGCCTCTACACGTTGGGATTGGACCGGGAGGCAGATGACTTCTTCGCGTTCATCGCCGACGTGTCCGGTGCCAACAACGGCGAACGCCAGCCCCTGCAGGTGATGTACGGCGTGGGTGGTGAGCGCGAACTCGTCGAGGCGGAACTGACTCATCTCTCGGGCTACGACAACGCCAGGCCGGTGCGGATCGGCAACGGCGCCTTCGACCAGCGCCAGCACGACATCTGGGGCACCATGCTGGACTCGGTGTACCTGCACGCCAAGTCGCGGGAGAACGTCTCCGATCAACTGTGGCCGGTGCTCAAGGAACAGGTCGAGGAGGCGATCGAACACTGGCGCGAGACCGACCGCGGAATCTGGGAGGTGCGCGGTGAACCTCAACACTTCACCTCATCGAAGGTGATGTGCTGGGTGGCACTGGACCGCGGGGCGAAACTGGCCGACTTACAGGGATCAACGAGCCATGCGAAGCAGTGGCGGGTGATCGCCGACGAGATCAAGGCCGACATTCTGGCCAACGGCGTGGACTCCCGCGGCGTGTTCACCCAGCGCTACGGTGACGACGCCCTGGACGCCTCGCTGCTGCTGGTGCCGCTGCTGAGGTTTCTGCCGGCGGACGACCCGCGGGTGCGGGCCACTGTGCTCGCCATTGCCGACGAACTGACCGACAACGGCCTGGTGTTGCGCTACCGCGTCGAGGAAACCGACGACGGATTGTCCGGCGAAGAGGGCAGCTTCACCATCTGCTCGTTCTGGCTGGTATCGGCGCTGGTGGAGATCGGCGAAGTGAGCCGGGCCCGGCACCTCTGCGAACGACTGCTGTCCTTCGCCAGCCCCCTGCATCTCTACGCCGAGGAGATCGAACCCCGCACCGGCCGCCACCTCGGCAACTTCCCGCAGGCGTTCACCCACCTGGCGCTGATCAACGCCGTCGTGCACGTCATCAGGGCCGAGGAACTCTCCGATGGCACCGGGATCTTCCAGCCGGCCAACTCCCCGCAGTAGAGCAGGAACGATTCAGCGGGATTCGTCGAGGTTGCCCAACATCGCCCGGGTGAGATCAATGGCCCGGGTGCCGGCCACCCGCAGAGCCGGTTCCGGGGCGGTCACCGCCACATCCACGTCGACAATGCAGTCCGCCGACAGCCCGACGGCGTGCTCGGTGGGGAAACCCGCTTCAGTGTCACTGTCACCGCTGAGGATCGTTGCCGAAAGAATCGGCCCGGTCACCCCGACGTCGGTGACGGTCAGCCCGAAGTCCGAACCGCCGGGACCACCGGTGTTGATGCGTACCTTTCCGCCCTCACAGGAACGCCACCGCGTCACGAAAACCGAAAACATCCGAGCGGCCTCGGCATCAGAGGAGAACCGCACCACCCCGGTGTTGGCACTGGAGACCGTCTGACCTTCGCCGAAGCGGGCAAAGTCCTGCCATGCCACCCCGCGCACGTTGCCTTTTTCGTAGACCCACCGCATCAACGGGGTGATGACGCCCAAGCACTCGATCGGATCCACCGCATCGTCACCGCGAATTCCATCGGGCAACACCTCGATCGAGCCCACGACCGGCCCGCCGACGGCGTCGAGTGGATCGCCTACCGCGATCTTCAACTGTTCCGCAGTGGGCAACACCTGCTGCAGTGCGGAAGGGTGTTGACGGGACGGGGTGCCCTCCACGAAGGCTGAACAGGACGAGACCACGGCGCTCGCCACGACTGCACCCGCCATGATGGAGAGGGCTCCCCTGACACGGCGTTGGCCACAGCCTGTGATGTCCTCGCTGATGATCCTCTACTTCCGGGTCTTGTCTGTGGGTTTGTCACCGGCGGCATCGGAGGACAGCGCTGCGACGAAGGCCTCCTGCGGCACTTCGACTCGTCCAATGGTCTTCATCCGCTTCTTACCCTCCTTCTGCTTTTCCAGCAGCTTGCGCTTGCGGGTGATGTCCCCCCCGTAGCACTTGGAGAGCACATCCTTGCGGATAGCTCGAATGTTCTCGCGGGCAATGATTTTCGAACCAATTGCCGCCTGGATCGGAACCTCGAACTGCTGTCGCGGAATCAGCACTTTGAGCTTGGACGTCATCTTCATGGCGTAGGCCTGAGCCGAGTCCTTGTGCACGATCGCACTGAACGCATCGACTGGCTCACCCTGCAACAGGATGTCGACCTTCACCAGCGCGGCCTCCTGCTCACCCGCCTCCTCGTAGTCGAGGCTGGCGTAGCCGCGGGTGCGCGACTTCAGCGAGTCGAAGAAATCGAAGATGATCTCTCCCAGTGGCATGGTGTAGCGAAGTTCGACACGCTCCGGTGAGAGGTAGTCCATACCGCCGAGTTCGCCGCGGCGCGACTGGCACAATTCCATGATCGTGCCGATGAACTCACTCGGCGCGATCACCGTGCACTTGACCACCGGTTCGTAGATCGACGGGACCTTGCCATCGGGCCAGTCCGATGGGTTGGTGACAATCTTCTCGGCACCATCCTCGGCAACCACCCGGTAGACCACATTCGGTGAGGTCGAGATCAGATCGAGGTCGAACTCGCGCTCAAGCCGCTCCCGAGTGATCTCCATATGCAACAGACCAAGGAAGCCGCAGCGGAAGCCGAAACCCAGTGCCACTGAGGTTTCGGGCTCCCACACCAACGCCGCATCATTGAGTTGCAGGCGCTCCAGCGCATCGCGCAGGTTCGGGTAGTCCGAACCGTCCACGGGGTAGAGACCCGAGTAGACCATCGGCCGGGGCTCGCGGTACCCGGTGAGCGCCTCGGTAGCGCCATGGCGGGCTGAGGTGACCGTGTCACCGACCTTGGATTGCCGGACGTCCTTCACCCCGGTGATGAGGTAGCCCACCTCGCCGACACCGAGGCCCGCGGTGGGCTTGGGCTCCGGCGAGACGATGCCCACCTCGAGCAGTTCGTGGGTGGCGCCGGTGGACATCATCGTGATCTTCTCGCGCGGGGTGAGCGTTCCGTCGATCACGCGCACGTAGGTGACCACGCCGCGGTAGATGTCGTAAACCGAGTCGAAGATCATCGCTCGAGCGGGAGCGTCAGCATCTCCGACCGGAGCAGGCACCACGCGGACGACCTCGTCGAGAAGTTCGGTGACACCGGCACCGGTCTTGCCTGAAACTCTCAGCACGTCGCCGGGCTCGCAACCGATGATGTGGGCGAGTTCGGCCGCATAGCGTTCCGGATCGGCCGCCGGCAGGTCGATCTTATTGAGCACCGGGACGATCGTCAGGTCGCGATCGAGGGCCAGATAGAGGTTTGCCAACGTCTGCGCCTCGATGCCCTGGGCGGCATCGACCAGCAGCACCGCACCCTCACAAGCTTCCAGCGCACGGGAAACCTCGTAGGTGAAGTCCACGTGGCCGGGGGTGTCGATCAGGTGCAGGACGTAATCGGTATCCCCGACCCGCCACGGCAACCGGACGTTCTGGGCCTTGATGGTGATGCCGCGCTCCCGCTCAATATCCATCCGGTCGAGGTACTGCGCCCGCATGTCCCGGTCGGCGACCACACCCGTCAACCCCAGCATGCGGTCGGCCAGGGTGGATTTCCCGTGATCGATGTGAGCAATGATGCAGAAGTTTCGAATCTGCGCCGGTGCGGTGAACGTCCGGTCGGCGAAACTGCTGATGGGAATCTCCTGGTGAGCGGTACTCGGGCGAGGATTTTCGGACGAGGCAACCGGCAGGTTCAGCGTATCGACACCGGGGCACCCAGACCCAATTGCGACGCGCCGGGGAGTTCCGCCCCTCGCCTATGCTGTCGAGAATGGCGTCGCAGTGGAGGACGTTTCAGCGACTGGCGGAGCGTCTGGTGTTCAACGAGGCTCCGAAGTTGCTGCGTGGCCTTCAGGATCCGGCTTTCCTTCAGCGCACCCTGCAGCAGGGTTTGCGGCTTGGGATGGAGGCGCTGGTGGCCACCGCCCTGCCGGCCCCGCCAACAGCCATCGCCGCCGGTCGTCCGGTCACCAGCACCAGCCTGCCCAGCGCCCACCGGGCCCGCACCGTGGTCTACGCGCCCGACCTCGACGGCCGCGCCGATCCCGGCGAGATCGTCTGGACCTGGGTGGTCTACGAGGATGACCCGGACCGGGGCAAGGACCGACCGGTTCTGGTCGTCGGCCGCGAGAGCACCACTCTGCTCGGCCTGATGCTCTCCAGCCAGATGCACCACGCCGAAGATCCGACCTGGGTCGGCATCGGCTCCGGTGGCTGGGACCACGAGGGCCGGCCCAGCTGGGTTCGACTGGACCGGGTTCTGGAGGTGCCCGAGGAGGGCATCAGACGCGAAGGCGCCATCATGGAGCGCCACATGTTTGAGCTCGTGGCCGGCCGGCTTCGGGCCGAATACTCCTGGAGTTGAGTGGCGACTCCGAGCCGACTCAGCCGCCCTGGGTGATGTAGGCCCGCAACTGCTGGCGTTCGGCCACCATCTCCTCCATCCGGTTCTTGACCACGTCGCCGATACTCACGATGCCCGCCAGCCTGCCGTTGATCAGCACCGGCACGTGGCGCACCCGGTTGTTGGTCATCAGCACCGCGAGGTCATCCACCCGATCGTCCGGACCGCAGGAGACCACCACCGCACTCATCACCTCGGCGACCGGCCGGCGCAGTAGATCCGGACCGTGCTCGTGCAGTTTGCGCACAACATCACGCTCGGACACGATGCCCACCACCCCGTCGGCATCGATGACCACCAGCGATCCGATGTCGTGCACGGCCAGATCAGCCAGCAGTGCGGCGACGGTGGTCGTTTCGGTGACGGTGGCCACCAACGGGCCCTTGCTCCGCAGAATGTCAGCGATGCGCATGACTGCCCCTCCCAGTTGTGACAGAACTCACACCAGGCTACGGCTTGAAACGGGGTAGGACGAACAGATGATCGAAATCATCCTGACCGGCACTGGAAGTCCGATGGTCGACCCCAATCGGGCCGGACCGTCGACCTTGGTGATAGCCGGGGGTCAGACGTTCCTCGTCGACTGCGGCCGGGGTGTGCTGATGCGCGCTGCCGCCGTCGGGGTGGGCGCGGCGAACCTGACCGCGGTGCTGCTGACCCATCTGCACAGCGATCACATCACCGATCTCTCCGACGTCATCACCACCCGGTGGATCAACAGCTTCGGTCCGGCCCCGCTGCCGATCATCGGCCCGCCTGGTACGCGCGCGGTGGTCGAGGCGACACTGGCCGCACTGGCTCCCGACATTTCCTACCGCATCGGTCACCACGCCGACATCACCGCGCCACCCGAGGTGACGGTCCACGAGTACGCGGCTGGACAGGTATGGGATAGCGGTGGCGTGGTGATAACCGCCGCGCCGACAGACCATCGGCCAGTGGAGCCAACCATCGCCTTCCGCATCGAGTTCGGTGGTGCATCGGTGGTGCTGGCCGGCGATTCCGTGCCCTGTGCCACCCTTGACGCCCTGGCGAGCGGCGCAAACGCGTTGGTGCACACAGTGATTCGCAAGGATCTTGTCGAGCAGGTGCCCGTGCAGCGGCTCAAAGACATCCTGGACTACCACTCGTCAGTCCAGGAGGCTGCCGCTACCGCAACCCGCGCCGGCGTGGACACCCTGGTGCTCACCCACTATGTGCCGCCGCTAGCCGCCGGCCAGGAGGACCAGTGGCGTGCACTGGCCGCCAGCGAGTTCAGTGGCCGGGTGGAACTCGGCGATGACCTGCTTCGTGTATCGGTGGGATGAAAGCCCAATGGCTCGTGCTCAGGCCAGCCTAGTCATTTCCACCACGACGTCCAGATC
>CAIWCQ010000346.1 GCA_903911165.1 uncultured Actinomycetes bacterium
ACCAAACCGGGCACCACCTCGGGCGGCACCAAACCGGGCACCACCTCAACGTCCAAATAACGTCGAGTAATCACCGATTCGGCTACTGAAATATCCTGCGGCTCAGCACCGTTCAGCCGTCAGAGCGTTACCACAGCCTCAGTTCTCGTCATTCCAACGGTCACCGGGCGCGCCAACGCCGCACCGTGGCGATCGCGGTATTCAATCCCCGGCGGCCGACACCGAGGGAATCAACACCGAGGGAATCATTGGCCGAGAACTCAGGACCGAGCGAGGCGAACATCCGCTCGCTGCGGGTCTCGGGCGCGTCATCGGCGGTGTCGCGGAGAAACCGATCCGGCAGCGAAAGTTTGGCGATGGTGCGCCAGGTCTTGGCGTACTGCACCAGCATCGGACCACTGGTGTACGGCAGGTCGTACTTCTCGCAGAGGGCACGCACCTTCACCGAGATCTCCGCCAGCCGATAGCTCGGCAAATCCGGGTAGAGATGATGCTCGATCTGGTACGACAGGTTGCCGGTCATGAAGCCCATCACCGGTCCGGCATCGATGTTGGCGCTGCCGAGCATCTGGCGCAGGTACCAGTGCCCCTTGCGCTCGCCGTCGAGGTCCGAGAGCGCGAACTTGTCGGCGCCGTCGGGGAAATGGCCGCAGAAGATCACCGCGTTGGCCCAGACGTTGCGGATAAGACCGGCCACCAGATTGGCCTTCACCGTCGAGGCGAAGCCGGCCCTCGGCGACAACGCGGTCAACGCCGGGTAGGCGAGGTAATCCTTGACCACCTGCCGAGCGGTCTTCGCGCTGAACTCCCGAAGCCGAGTAACCATGGCGGCCCGTGCCTCGGGACCGTCGAAGGCCTTGCGCAACTGCAGGTGCTGCAGGCCGATGCCCCACTCGAAGCCCACCGCGAGCATGGTGTTGAAGAACAGGTTCCCGACGTTGTAGGGCCGCCACGGTTCATCGCGGGTCACGCGCAGAATTCCATAGCCGACGTCGTCGTCCATGCCGAGGATGTTGGTGTAGGTGTGGTGGGAGAAGTTGTGGGTGGCCCGCCAGTGCTTGGCGGCTGCGGTCATATCCCATTCCCAGGTGGCGGAATGGATCTCGGGATCATTCATCCAGTCCCACTGGCCGTGAATGACGTTGTGACCGATCTCCATGTTCTCGATGATCTTGGCCAACGCGAGGGTCGCGGTGCCGGCCAGCCAGGCCGATCGCTTCGATCCGAATGCCAGCAGCAGTCGACCGGCCACCTCGAGTCCGCGCTGGGCGGCGATGGTGCGGTGGATGTAGCGCGCGTCGCGCTCACCGAGGGAATCGGTGACGTCCTGTCGGATCGCGTCGAGTTCGTCGGCGAGGCTGTCGATATCGGCCTCAGACAAATGGGTGAATGCCTCGATGTCGCTGATCGCCATTAGATATCCACCACACAGTCTCCACTCGGCGCCGTGACGCAGGTCTGCACCCGGCTTCCCGGCTCATACTCGGCACCGGTGCGCAGATCGCGCACGCGGCCCGCGGTCAAGCTCACCACACAGGTGTGGCAGATACCCATCCGGCAGCCGAACGGCATGCGAACACCTGCCTGCTCGCCGGCCTGAAGGATCGAGGTCGCCGCATCGGAGGCCAACGCGGCCCCACTGCGGGCGAAGGTGACCGTGCCGCCGCCGGCACCCGAGGCAGCGGCGCGGGGCGCGGCGAAACGCTCCCGGCGCAGCCGGTGATTCAGACCCGCGGCCGCCCAGTGCTTTTCGACGGCCGCCAACAGCCCCTCCGGCCCGCAGGCCCAGGTGTGGCGTTCCCGCCAGTCGGGCACGTACGCGGCGATACCGGAGACGTCAAGGCGACCCTCGGTTCGAGTGTTTCGGACCGTGAGCTGGTATCCGCCTTGATCGCGCCCCAGGGCGGTGAGTTCATCTGCAAACATCATCTCGTCGGCAGCCGGCACCGAGTGGATATGCACGACGTCACCGATAGTGTTGCGGCGCTTCATGGTTCGCAACATCGACATCACCGGGGTGATACCGGATCCGCCGGTCAGGAAGAGTACCGAAGCAGGCGGAGGGTCACTCATGGTGAAGTCGCCCCGTGGAGCGGCCAGACGAACAACCGTGCCCGGCCGGACTCCCGCAACGAGGTGGGTGGACAGGAAACCCTCCGGCATGGCCTTGACGGTGACCGTGACAGTGCGCGCACCGCTGTCCCGCGGGGCCGACGTCAGCGAATACGACCGCCATCGCCAGCGGCCGTCGACAAGCAGGCCGATCCCGATGTACTGCCCGGGTTGGTAGTCGAAGCTGAAGCCCCATCCGGGTCTGATCACCAGAGTCGCCGAGTCACGGGTCTCGGGGCGGACCTCGACGATCCGGCCGCGAAGTTCGCGCGCGGACCACAGCGGATTGATGAGCTTGAGGTAGTCGTCAGGCAGCAGTGGGGTGGTGACGCGGCCGAGCAGGGAGCGCATCGCGGCGCCGACCGTGGCCTGGGTGCTCACGCAACTTACGGTACCGTAACCTGCGGTGTCGCAGGCTGGTACTTCAGAGCAGGTCGAGCAGGAATGGCAACTCCTGAGTCGCGTACCAGGCCAAGTCATGATCCTGGGCGTCGCCCACGGTCAGCTCGGCGTCCTCGTCGCCTAGGTCCGCGGAGTCGATGACCGCAACGGCGGCTGCCACCGCGGACTCGGCGGCGGGGTTGTCCACGTACACCGCGGCCACCTGGTCAAGTGAGATCGGCCCGCTGAGGCGCACCACCGCAGTATCCAGATCGGGCCTCGGTACAGCCTCGGCGTCGGCCACCACCACCGCGCGGCGCAGCGGTAGATCGGACTCACCGGCACCGTCGGCCAACAGCCGCAGCGATGCCAGCGCGGCCTCGGCGATGGCCACCTCGGCGAGCTCGTCGTCGCCTCCGTGCGCGTAAGCCTCCCGCAATGCGGGCGTGACAGCGAAAGCCGTCGCGCTGCGCGCCACCATTTCGCCGTCGTCGACGAGTGCCTGCAGCGCAGCCAGAGTGGCCGGAATGTACACCCGCATCAGTGCCAGCCCACCCGGCTATTCACGATCACCGAGCAGAGTGGCCGCGTAATCGTCGACGTACGTTGATAATTCGCGCGGTGGGCGACGGTAGTTTCCCGTTACCGGACTCTGCGGCAGATCAACGATCTCGGGTTCCACCTCTTCGTAGGGGATGCTCGACAACAGGTGCGCGATCATGTTCAGCCGGGCGTGTTTCTTGATGTGCGATTCGACCACGAACCACGGGCTGCCCGGGATGTCGGTGTGCACCATCATATCGTCCTTGGCCCGCGAGTAGTCCTCCCAGCGATACACCGAATCCAAATCCATCGGGCTGAGTTTCCAGCGCCGCATTGGATCGCTGCCGCGGGCTTTGAACCGGCGCAGTTGCTCTTCCTCGGACACCGAGAACCAGTACTTGCGCAGTAGGATCCCGTCGTCAATGAGCATCTGTTCGAAGATCGGGCACTGCCGTAGGAACCGGGCCTGCTCCTGGGGCGAGCAGAATCCCATCACCCGTTCCACACCGGCCCGGTTGTACCAGGACCGGTCGAACAGCACGATCTCGCCACGGGTCGGCAGATGCTCGATGTAACGCTGGAAGTACCACTGCCCGCGCTCACGTTCGGTCGGGGCCGGCAGTGCGGCGATCCGCACCGACCGGGGGCTGAGATATTCGGTGATCCGCTTGATGGTCCCGCCTTTGCCCGCGGCGTCACGGCCCTCAAAGACGACGACGATCCGCGCGCCGGTGACCCGGGTCCATTCCTGGAGCTTGACGAGTTCGGTCTGCAGTCGGAACAACTCGGCCTCGTAGACGTTATTGGGCACCTTCGCCGCCGACTTCTCCGGCGATGCGGGTGGACTTTTGGCCATGGCCGAATCCTACGTCTGCGCGGCTTCGAGCAGCTCCTCGAGGGATTCGGCGAGCAGTTCGGGCAGCACGTCGACGTCGCTCATCGCGTCACGGTCGGCGTTGATGCCGAAATACAGCGTGCCGCAGTAAGAGGTGACGCCGATCGCCAGCACCTGATCGTGCAACAGCGGCGCAACCGCGTAGGTCTCCACCAACTTGGCACCGGCGATGTACATCTGCGACTGCGGTCCGGGCACGTTGGTGATCAGCAGGTTGAACTGCCGCGGCGGGAACTGGGTTGCCACCCGCGTTCCCATGGCATGCAGCGTGGGCGGCGCAAAGCCCGACAGCGTGACGATGGTCCGGGCATCCACCAGGGCGGCCCCCGCCGAGTGTGACTCCGTTGCGTGGGCGACCTGCGACAGCCGCACCACCGGGTTTCCCTCACCGACCGGTAGGTCGATCAGGAACGGGGCCACCTCACTGATCGCCTGCCCCGGGCTCGAGGACTGGTCGTCGGCCGCCGGGTAAATCGATGTCGGCGCCATCGCCCGCACCGTCAACCCAGCCGTCACCGGTTCGCCCCGCGACAGCAGCCAGGTGCGCAGCGCGCCGGCGATGACCGCCAGCACAACGTCGTTGACGTCACAGTCATACCGCGCGCGCACCTGACGGAAATCCGACAGCTTGGCTCGCGCCACGGTGAAGCGTCGGTGCCGCGACACCGCGACATTCAATGGACTGCTCGGCGCGCTGCCCCGCACCAACGTGCGGGCCACATCAGCGACCCGCCGGGCCCGCTGGGCCACCTCACCGCGGGTGGTGGCGACATCGGCCACCGCAGACCGTAGGGCGGCCAACTGTTGGCCGGGTCGAGCCAGCCAATCACCGACCGCCTCGGTCAGCAACTCTGCTGCCGATGGTTCCCGGGGCGGCAGCCAGATGTCCTCACTGATCGAGGTGCGGACGCGGGTACGGTCGGCGATCACGTGGCCGAGTTCCACCGCCGCCATGCCGTTGATCAACCCCTGGTGGGACTTGATGAACAGCGCCAGCCGGTTGTCCGCCAAACCCTCGATGAGGTACATCTCCCACAGTGGCCGGGTCCGGTCCAGCGGGCGTCCGGCCAGTCGGGAAATGAGATCGTACAGTTGGGCTTCGCTTCCCGGAGACGGCAATGCCGAACGCCGGACGTGATAGGTAATGTCGAATTCGGGATCATCGACCCAGACCGGTCGGGCGATGTTGAGCGTCACCTCACGCACCTTCTGGCGGTAACGCGGGGTCTGCGGTAACCGACGCTCGACGGTCTCCAGCAAGGTCTCGTAACTCAAGCCATCCCGGGGCCGACGCAGGATCGACAGCGAGCCCACATACATCGGAGTGGTGGTGTCCTCCTGGCGGTAGAACGCCGCATCCGAGTTCGACAACCGATTCACAGGCCAACGGTAACGGTGAATACGCGCCCGCGCCGAATGTGCGATCATCAATTCGGATTCGCCACTCTCCGGCAGCCGGCCCGTTTGCTACCGAGAACCGGAGACTGTGCCCTGCTTACCAACATGTTTCAGCCTGCCGTGACGCCGATTGCGGACTATGAGCCACCCGCCCGCGGCGGCCCGCCGGGTTTGCCCGCGATCGTCGCGCACCGGCCCCGGACAGCCGGGCGGCCAGCGCAGGAGCGGCCGGGACGAACAGCGTGCAGCGCACGCGCGTCGGGAAACGGTGGCGATGATGCCCGGGCCGCCGCGATCTTCGCCGACGCGGCGCTGCGGCGGGTGCTGGAAGTCATCGACCGCCGCCGCCCACTCGCCCAGTTGCGGCCGCTGCTCGACGGCGCGCTGGTGGACACGCTGCTGCCCGCGGCGCGACGCGGTGACGGAGTCGGCTCAGCGCGACGCGGTGACGGAGTCGGCTCAGCGCGACTGCGGCGCGTTCGAGCCCAATCGGTCCGTGCCGACGGCACCGCGGCCGAGGTGGCCGCGAACTACACCCGGGGCGAACGCGTGTACGCCATCGCCTGCCGCGTCGAACAGGTCACCGGTACGACCGGACCGCGCTGGCAGGTGGTCGCGCTACATCTGGGCTGAATTCAGCCGCGCCGCATGGCCTTCTGCTCGCGGGCATCGGCGCGCTTGGCCTGCCTGCGCTGCCTACGGCTGGCACCGGCCATGTCGGGCTCGGCGCCACCGCCGGAACGCTGCACCTCGGCGTCGCCGTCCTCGGACGGGCCGACGTAGGTCAGCGGCGTCGAGTCGTCCGCACCGATTCCCTTGGCCCGCAGACCCTCCGGCATCGCCTGGGCCGCAACCTGCGGCATCCCGGGAGCGGCTTGGACCTCGACGTTGAACAGCAGACTGACCGACTCCTCCTTGAGCCCGTCGAGCATGCCGATGAACATGTCGTAACCCTCGCGCTGGTACTCCACCAGAGGGTCGCGCTGCGCCATGGCGCGCAGGCCGATGCCCTCCTTGAGGTAGTCCATCTCATAGAGGTGCTCACGCCACTTGCGGTCGAGCACGGTCAACAACACATTGCGCTCCAGTTGCCGCATGGCATCCGGTCCGGCAATGGCCGCGATCTCCGCTTCCCTTACCGCGTAGGCCTTTTCGGCATCCGCGATGAGCAGATCCCGAAGTTCCTCGCGATCCAACTCGCCGGCCTCGCCGACGGCCTCGGAGTCGATCAGATCATGGTGGTCGATGCCCACCGGATACAGCGTCCGCAAGGCGGCCCACAGCGCGTCGAGGTCCCAGTCCTCGGAATAGCCCTCCGCGGTGGCACCATCGACGTAGGCGGTGACGACATCGACAAGCATGTCGTGCGCCTGCTGCTCTAGATCCTCGCCCTTGAGGATGCGTCGGCGCTCGTCATAGATGACCACGCGCTGCTGATTCATCACCTCGTCGTACTTGAGCACGTTCTTGCGGATCTCGAAGTTCTGCTGCTCGACCTGGGTCTGAGCACTCTTGATCGCCCGGTTGACCATCTTGGCCTCGATCGGCACATCATCGGGAAGATTCAGCCGGGTCAGCAGGGACTCCAGAGTGGCCCCGTTGAAGCGGCGCATCAGTTCATCGCCCAGCGACAGGTAGAACCGCGACTCGCCCGGGTCGCCCTGACGGCCGGAGCGCCCACGCAACTGATTGTCGATCCGGCGCGACTCGTGGCGCTCGGTGCCCAGCACGTAGAGCCCACCTACCGCGATGACGTCTTCGGCCTCCGTGTCAGCCTCGCCCTTGACCGCCGGCAACTCGTCATGCCAAGCGGCTTCGTACTCATCCGGAGTCTCCACCGGGTCCAGGCCGCGATCGCGCAGGCGCAGATCGGTGAGGAAGTCCACGTTGCCGCCCAGCACCACGTCGGTGCCGCGGCCGGCCATGTTGGTGGCCACCGTGACGGCGCCGCGACGCCCCGCCTCGGCCACGATGGCGGCTTCCTGCTCGTGGAACTTGGCGTTGAGCACGTTGTGCGGCACACCGCGCTTGGCCAACTGTCGCGACAGGTACTCCGAGCGCTCGACGCTGGTGGTGCCGACCAGCACCGGCTGACCGGCCTCGTAGCGCTCGGCGATGTCGTCGACGACCGCGATGTACTTGGCTTCCTCGGTCTTGTAGATCAGGTCGGTCTGGTCGGTGCGAACCATCGACCGGTTCGTCGGGATCGACACCACACCGAGCTTGTAGATCTCCTGCAGTTCGGCGGCCTCGGTCTCGGCGGTGCCCGTCATGCCGGCCAGCTTGTCGTAGAGGCGGAAGTAGTTCTGCAGGGTGATGGTGGCGAAGGTCTGGTTCTCGGCCTTGATCTCCACCTTCTCCTTGGCCTCGATGGCCTGGTGCATGCCCTCGTTATAGCGCCGGCCCGGCAGCACCCGGCCGGTGAACTCGTCGACGATGATGACCTCGCCGTCGCGCACGATGTAGTCCTTGTCGCGGCTGAACAATTCTTTGGCCTTCAGACAGTTGTTCAGATAGCTCACCAGCGTCGAGTTGGCCGGTGCGTAGAGATTCTCGATCCCGATTTGGTCTTCGACGAATTCCACGCCCTCTTCGTGCACGCCCACCGTGCGCTTGCGGATGTCGACCTCGTAGTGGACGTCCTTTTCCATCATCGGAGCCAGCCGGGCGAATTCGCTGTACCAGTGCGAGGCGCCGTCGGCCGGTCCGGAAATGATCAGCGGTGTGCGGGCCTCGTCGATCAGGATCGAGTCGACTTCGTCGACGATCGCGTAGGTGTGGCCGCGCTGCACCAGGTCCTCCAGCGAGTGCGCCATGTTGTCGCGCAGGTAGTCGAACCCGAACTCGTTGTTGGTGCCGTAGGTGATGTCGGCGCCGTAGGCCACGCGGCGCTCGTCGGGGGTGAGCCCGGAGAGGATCACCCCGACGTCCAGGCCCAGGAAGCGGTGCACCCGGCCCATCCACTCGCTGTCACGTCTGGCGAGATAGTCGTTGACCGTCACCACGTGCACGCCCTCGCCGGACAGTGCGTTGAGGTAGGCCGGCAGGACGCAGGTCAGCGTCTTGCCCTCACCGGTCTTCATCTCAGCGACGTTGCCGAAGTGCAGCGCCGCACCACCCATGACCTGCACGTCGAAGTGGCGTTGGGACAGCACCCGCCAGGCCGCCTCGCGAGCTACCGCGAAGGACTCCGGCAGGAGGTCGTCGAGCTTCTCGCCGCCGGCCACCCGGGCGCGGAACTCGTCGGTCTTGGCCCGCAGTTCGGCGTCGGTGAGCTTCTCTACGTCGTCGGACAGGGTGTTGACATAGTCAGCCACCCCCCGCAGGCGTTTGACCATGCGGCCTTCACCGATGCGCAACAACTTCGACAGCACGTTTTTCCCCTGAACGATGATTTGGCGGCGTCCCCGTTTCGGGAGGCTTGAGCGTCTCCCATCTTAGGTGACCCGCGGATACGGCCTACTCAGGCCAGCCGGATCAATCCGTAGTCGTAGGCATGTCGGCGGTAGACCACCGTGGGCCGATCGGTCTCGCTGTCGTGGAACAGGAAGAAATCGTGGCCCACCAGTTCCATCTCGTAGAGGGCGTCATCGACCGCCATGGGCTGGGCCGGGTGCTCCTTGACGCGCACGATCCGGCCAGGCTCATGGTCCTCGCCTGGAGCTGTCACCACCGCGGCGTCGGATCCAGCGTCGGAGCCGGCCGGGTCGAAGGCGTTTCTCAGATCCAGCGGGGCCAGATCCAGCGGGGCCGAATCCGCCGCCGCGGCGGTCGCCCGGCGCACCGTTTCCGGGGTCTTGTCGCCGTAGTGCACCTTTTGGCGGTCCTTGCCGCGGCGCAGCCGGCTCTCGAGTTTGTGGGCGGCAGCCTCGAAGGCACCGTAGAAGGTTTCGGCGCGGCCCTCGCCGCGCACCACCGGGCCGCGTCCGGCATGCGCGGTGATCTCGACATGCTGGCAGTTCTTGCGCTGCCGACGATTGTTCTCGTGGGCGAGCTCGACGTCGAACCGGTGGATCGAGTGATCGATGCGTTCAGCACGCGCGAGCTTAGTGCCGACGTAGACGCGGAAGTGATCGGGAATCTCGACGTTACGGCCGGTCACCTGGACGTCAGCCGTCGCGGCGGAGTCGGAATCGGGGGCGGGTGAATTCACGGATTGGGTTGACATCGTCGGCAACTCGTTTCGTCACGGGGGGGCGTGGTTGTCCCGACGGTAGTCGCAGTCCCGCAGCACCGCCACAATATCGAGACGTCTTTGCTAAGCCCGCTATCGTGCGTCGTCGCGGAGTCGCAGTTCACGCGTGCGCCAACGCCAGCACGGCCGCGACCCGAACGCCGCCGGCGCGCAACACCCGCACCGTCTCCCGGGCGGTCGCACCGGTGGTCACGATGTCGTCGACCAACAGAACCTCCCCCGCCGGCAGTGCGCCGAGACGCACCCGGCCGGCGATGTTGCGTTCTCGGGCCGCGGGGCTCAGTCCCACCGAATCACGCACCGGTCCCACGGTGCGCACGGAGTTGACGACGGTGATGCCGGGGTGCGCCGCGGTCGCCGCCGTGGCGATCCGACTGACCGGGTCACCGCCCCGGCGACGGGCCGCCGAGCGCCGCGTCGGAGCCGGAACCACCGTCAGCGGAAGCCCCACGACACCCCAGGCGACGAGCTGATGGATGCCCAGTGCCAGCGGCCGGGCCAGCGGGACGACCAGATCGCGGCGGCCGTGTTCCTTCAGCGCCACGATCGCGTGGCGCCGCGCTCCCCCGTAGCGCCCCAGCGTGAACACCGGTACGCCGGGATCGGCCCGCGGGGTGATGACGTGGGGCTGGTCGGTGTGCACCGCCAGGGCCGACGCACACGCCGCACACCAGCGACTGGACGGCGCGCCGCAACCACCGCACGCCAACGGGAGAACGAGGTCGAGCACGCCATCCAGTGTCGGGGTTGCGGCCGACACAAACGTCCGGAAGATAGCTCAGCCAGGCAATACCGGCACCGCGCCGGGGACCATGAAGCCCCGCAGATCCGACCAGGCCTGACCATCGTTACCGCTGGTGGACAACTGCAGAATGCCGCGCGCATCGGAGACGTAGACCGCCGACGGGTTGGCTGCCACCGCGGCCACCGGCATCACCAGATTGGTGCTGGGTCCGTCGGAGTTGACGCCGTCGAGATTGACGTAGGACACCGGGTGAACGGGATCGCTGCGGGTGACCACGATGTCGTCGCCGGTACGCCAGGACAACGCCACCACCGAGTTCCCGAGGCCGAAGCCGATCCGCCGCGGATAGGTCAGCGCGAACTCCCCGCCCGGGGTTTGCTCCACCCCGGCGAGCACCACCTCGCCCTCAATCACCATCCCGACCCGGGTTCCGTCCCGGGACAGTTGCAGTTCAGCGATGGCCCCGGGGAACCGGGAGGTGACCGCGGCCGCGTCCACCGGGATGCGGGCCGGTTCGCCGGATGCTTCCTCGCGGATCACCCGCACCACGCTGTTGCCGTCGATGGTCACCCAGACGGCGTCATCGAGCGCCCAGGACGGCCGCGACAGCGTCTTGGAGTCGACGGCGCGCACTGCCTGCCCACCGGAGGGCCCGATCCACAGCGATGCCCCAGCCTCCGGCGCGGCGACCACCGAGGCCACATCGCGGCCGTTCCGGGAAAGGGCGGCCGAGCGCTGGTCGACCATCGTCCCGAAGGATCCCGGTACCTTCTCCGGACCCTGCCCGTCCAGTGCCACCAGCGAACCGCCGATCAGTGCGTGCACGCCGGCCGTCGCGCCGTCGGCGGCACCGGGGTCGGTGGCGGCCACATCGGTGGTCTTCCATCCGTCGACGAACCGGTCGTCGAGTGCGGTGCCGTCGACGTCAATCAGGTAAGGGCCGGTGATGTCGGCGCGGGCGAGTGTCCAAATCAGTTGGGCGGCAACCAATAATCGGCTCGCCGGGTCGGTGGTGGTCAGATTCTCCAGATCGATCCGTGCGCCGCCATAGCCGCGGCCCACACCGCTCTTACCACCGTCGGCCCGACTAACCGGGCCCCGGAGTTTCAACGGCGGACCCAGCAGGTTCCGCACCGCTTTGGCCATCTCCGGCCGGGGGCCGGCGATCAGTTTCGCGACGAGTTCGGTCGGCAACTGGTCCGGATCGGACACCGCCAGATAGCGCGGGTCCGGAACGACGGTCTTACCGGTGGGGTCGACGAAGTACAGCGTGCTGCGCTTGTAGGCCGACTGGAACTGCTGCCAGTCCAGAAAAACCCCGTTGGGTAGGCGGTCGATCCGCCAGCCGTTGGCGGTCCGGATTAACTCGATCGGTCCGGGGTCGGGCAACTGACCCTCACCAGTCTCGAAGACACCGATATCCGACAGCGAACCGAGGATATCGGCCTTCATGGTGACCGAAACCTTGTCCAGGGAGAGGGTTTCGGTGAACACCACTTTGTCGATCAGCAGCGCGCTGCCCGCGTCGTCCCAGGCCTTCGACGCCGACTCGGTGAGGAACTGACGTGCCGCGGCGTGGCGGTCAGCGGGGTCGGCGGTGGCCTTGAGGAACTCCCGCAGCGTCTGATCGGGATTCATGCTGGAGTTAGGTTCGGGCAACTGCTTGGGCGCCGGACGCTCGACAGTTCCGATCGCCTGGGGCGCAGAGGAACTCGGCACTCCGGCGCATCCGGAAGCCACCACGAGCACGGTGGCCAGCAGCGCCGTCAGTAACCTGCCTCTCACACGCGCTCCCCGGTGAGCTCCCGGTCCTGATCCCGCTGCCGCTGCGCGGCAACGGGTTTCATGGGCAGCGGACTGGTGGTGACCTTGTGCCCGCGAATCAGCGGAAGCGTCAGCCGGAAGCAGGCGCCCTTGCCCGGCTCCCCCCAGGCTTCCAGTCGGCCCTGGTGCAGACGAGCGTCCTCGATACTGATCGCCAGACCCAGTCCGGTTCCCCCGGAACGGCGCACCCGGGAGGGATCGGACCGCCAGAACCGGCTGAACACCAGCTTCTCCTCGCCCGGCCGAAGGCCGACACCGCGGTCACGGACCGTGACCGCGACGGTGTCGGCATCGGCGGCCATTTGGATCAGAACCGGTTTGTGTTCGGCGTGGTCGATGGCGTTGGCGATGAGGTTGCGCAGGATGCGCTCGACCCGCCGCGGATCAACCTCGGCGATGACCGCCTCGGTCGGCATCTCGACGAGCATTTCGATACCGGCCTCGTCCGCGAGGTGCCCGACATTGGCCAGCGCGCGGTTGACCGTCGTGCGGAGATCGACCGCCTCGACCGACAGTTCAGCCACGCCCGCATCGTGGCGGGAGATCTCCAGAAGATCATTGAGCAGGGTCTCGAACCGGTCCAACTCGCCGACGAGCAACTCGGTGGAGCGGCGCAACGCCGGGTCGAGATCCTCGCTGTTTTCATAGATCAGATCCGCGGCCATCCGCACCGTGGTCAGCGGGGTGCGCAGCTCGTGGCTGACGTCGGAGGTGAAGCGCCGCTGCAGGTTCCCGAACTCTTCGAGGGTGTTGATCTGACGCTGCAGGCTTTCGGCCATATCGTTGAACGACACCGCGAGCCGGGCCATGTCGTCCTCGCCGCGGACCGGCATCCGCTCGGAGAGGTCGCCCTCGGCGAAACTCTCGGCGATCCGGGAGGCCGACCGCACCGGCAACACCACCTGCCGCGACACCAGCAGCGCGATGCCGGCCAACAGCAGCAGCAGCACCAGGCCGCCGGTGGCGATCGTGCCGCGCACCAGTGTGATGGTGTTCTCTTCGGCGGTGAGCGGGAAGATCAGGTACAGCTCGAGATTGGTGATGCGAGACGGCGCCGGCGTGCCGATCAGCAGGGCCGGACCGGAGAACCCCTCGGTGCGCACCGCGGCGTACTGGTAGCTGACCTGCCCGGCTTTGACGAAGTCGCGCAGTGAGCGCGGAATCTGATCTATCGGGCCAGCGGCCGTCGCCTCGCGGGGCCCGTCGCCCGGCACCACCAGCACCGCGTCGAAGGTGCCCGCCAGACCCGCACCGGAGGTCTGTCCGGTCTTGGAGATCAGGGTGGTCCGAGCCAGTTGGAGGCTGCTGTCCAGCGACCGCGCCTCTTCGCCGCTGACGATGCCGCTGACGGTGGTGCGCGCCCGATCCACCTCCTCGGTGGCGGCGCGCACCTTGACGTCAAGCACCCGGTTGGTGATCTGGCTGGTCAACACGAAGCCCAGCGCCAGGATGACCACGGCCGACAGGCCGAGGGTAAGCACCACCACGCGCAACTGCAGCGAGCGGCGCCAGATCGTCGCCAGTGCCCGACTCAGCGCACCCGTACCCCGAAGAAGAGGGCCGGAACGCCGCCTCGAGCTGAAAATCACGGCGGGCCGGCCTTGTACCCCACTCCTCGAACAGTCAGGACCACCTGCGGATTCTCCGGGTCCCTCTCGACTTTGGCCCGCAACCGCTGGACATGCACGTTCACCAGACGAGTGTCGGCCGGGTGGCGGTAACCCCAGACCTGTTCGAGCAGCACCTCTCGAGTAAACACCTGCCGCGGTTTACGCGCCAACGCCACCAGCAGGTCGAACTCCAGCGGCGTGAGCGACACCTGGACGCCGTCGCGGGTGACCTTGTGGGCCGGCACGTCGATCTCGATGTCGGCGATGGACAGCATCTCGGCGGGCTCGTCCTCGTTGCGCCGCAACCGCGCGCGCACCCTGGCGACGAGTTCCTTGGGTTTGAACGGCTTCATGATGTAGTCGTCGGCACCGGACTCCAGGCCCAGCACCACATCAACGGTGTCGGTCTTGGCGGTGAGCATGACGATCGGCACGCCGGAGTCCGACCGCAGCACCCGACAGACGTCGATGCCGTTCATGCCGGGCAACATCAAATCGAGCAGCACCAGATCAGGCCGCAGTTCCCGCACCGCGGTCAGGGCCTGGGAGCCGTCAGCGATCACCGCGGTCTCGAAACCCTCGTTGCGCAAGACGATGGTGAGCATCTCGGACAGCGAGGTGTCGTCGTCAACGACCAGAATTCTTTGCCTCATGGTGGCCATGGTGTCACCGAAACGCGATTATCCCCGGTTACCACGCCGCTAACCCTGCAGCGAGGCCGCTAGCCGAGCCGGTTCAACATCGGCCCCGGCAACCGACCATCGGCCATGCCAGCCGGCTCCGGCCAGGCCGGCGTAGACGGCCTGGGTCCGCCGTTGCAGGCCGGTGTCTCGCTCGTAGGCGTCGCGCGCCCGATCGGCCTCCAGCCCAGCCCGGCGCTGCGCGCGCTGCGCGGCCAGCGCGACCGGCACATCGAGCAGGATCTGATGATCGGGCTCGGGCAGGTCGAACCGGCCGTACTCGAGTTCGCCGACCCAGGAAACGACCTCCCCGTCGGCGCCCTGGTTCAGCCGGGCGGCGCTGTAGGCGGCGTTGGAGGCCACGTACCGGTCCAGGATGACGACGTCGTGGCCATCGCACAGCGCCCCGAGGTGTTCGCGAGCGGCGGCTCGATCCAGGGCGAACAGCACCGCCATCGCATGTACCGACTCGGACAGATCACCGTGGCGGCCGTGCAGCGCCTCGCTGGCCAGATCAGCGGTGATCGACTCGCCGTACCGCGGGAACGCCAGCGTGCCCACCGTCTGCCCGGCGGCTGCGAAGGCCGCCCGCAGACCCTCGGTCAGCGTGCGCTTGCCCGCGCCGTCGAGTCCTTCGATCACGATGAGCACGGCCACGGCACCCCCGCCCGCTAGCCGAATCCCACGAATGACGCGACAGCGCCATCTGTGGCGCGACGCGACTGCACGTGGTTGGCGACGAACTCCTCATCGGGATACCCCATCGCCACACAGGTCATGATCACCTGGTCGACGGGAATGTTCGCGTTCTCCCGCACCACCGACGACTGCATGATGCCCTGGCCGTTGATCACCGTGCCGAGGCCTTTCGACCAGGCCGCGAGTACCAGTCCGTACGTCACGGCGCCGCAGTCGAAGTGGGCGATGGTGTCATTGGCCAAGGTTTTGTCGACGGTGATGACGACGGAGACCGGCGCATCGAACTGGCGGAAACCCCGCATTACCCAATCCTGGCGACGCTCCTTGTCGTCGCGGGCGATCCCCATCGCTTCGAAGAGCTGGACCGCGATCTCCACCTGGCGGTCACGATGGGGACCCTCGTACCCGTGGTTCAACGTGATCTCACGGTCGATCGCCGAACCCGCGATCATCTTCTCGGTGTTGCCCGTGCGGACACGTTCGAGCGGTTCGCCGGTGAGCACGTGGAAATGCCACGGCGGGGTGTTCATCGATGACGGCGCCCGTTGGGCGATCCTGATGACGTCTTCCAGCACCTCGCGCGGCACTGCCTGCTTCTTATAACCGCGAATGCTTCGACGTTCGAAGACGATCGTCTCCAGGTCGCTGCTGCCGCTGTGGAGCTGTCGCGCCATTGCTCAGTAGCGGTAGTGCTCGGGCTTGTACGGCCCATCGACGTCGACTCCGATGTACTCGGCCTGATCCTTGGTAAGCACCGTCAAGGTGCCGCCGAGTGCCTCGACGTGGATCTTGGCGACCTTCTCGTCGAGATGTTTGGGCAGCCGGTAGACCTCGTTGTCGTACTCGTCGTTCTTGGTCCACAGCTCAATCTGGGCGATCACCTGGTTGGAGAAGCTGTTGCTCATCACGAACGACGGATGTCCGGTGGCGTTACCGAGGTTGAGCAGTCGGCCCTCGCTCAACACGATGATGGAATGGCCGTCCGGGAACACGAACTCGTCAACCTGCGGCTTGATATTGATCCGCCGGATCTTCGGGTCGCGCTCAATGGCGGCCATGTCGATCTCGTTGTCGAAGTGGCCGATGTTGCCCAGGATCGCCTGGTGCTTCATGGCCCGCATGTGGTCGAGGGTGATGATGTCTTTGTTGCCGGTGGAGGTGATCACGATGTCGGCCCAGCCGATGGCCTGCTCGACGGTCTTGACCTCGAAACCATCCATCATCGCCTGCAACGCGTTGATCGGGTCGACCTCGGTGACCGCGACGCGCGCCCCCTGGGCCTTGAGCGCCTCGGCGCAACCCTTGCCGACGTCGCCGTAGCCGCAGACCAATGCGGCCTTGCCG
>CAIWCQ010000347.1 GCA_903911165.1 uncultured Actinomycetes bacterium
AATGACCACATCCTGGGCGGTGTCGGCGACGACATCATCACCGACTTCTTCGGCGTGGAAATGATCAAGGGTGGACCCGGTGACGACACGATCTCGTCGGGCCGAGGCGGCGGCGACCTCAACTTCGGTGGTGACGGCAAAGACTTCATCATCGGCGGCAACGACGCCACCGAGTCCTTCGGAGGCCCCGGCGACGACTTCATCTTCGCCGGCGACGACCTCGACACCGTGTTCGGTGACGAGGGCAACGACTGGATCGAAGGCGGCCGCGGGCCGTTCAACTTGTTGCAGGGCGACACCGGTGCGCCGTTCCAGGACGACCCAATCGACTCCGGCCATGACGTCCTCTTCGGATGGGGTGGCGAGCAGGACTACGACGCTGAAGGCGGCGACGACATCATGTTCATCGGCCCCGGCATCCAGCGCGCCGAAGGCATGATGGGCTTCGACTGGGCAACCCACCGAGGTGATCCGACCGCCGCTGACTCCGACATGAGCATCGTCGGTGCACTGCCTCCCGCGGTGTTCACCAACCGAGATCGGTTCGACCTCGTCGAGGGCCTATCGGGCTGGCAGTTCAACGACATCCTCCGCGGCGACAACCGTCTGGGCACCGAGTTCGTCAACAACGTGCTCACCAACGCCGGTGTCGACCGGATCTCCGGCCTCGCACCGCTTGAGCAGGCGATCCCCGGAGGATTTCCGTTCAATGATGGCAACATCCTGCTCGGCGGCGCCGGGAGCGACCTGATCGAAGGTCGCGGCGGCAATGACGTCATCGACGGTGACCGCTGGTTGAACGCCGTGCTGTCGGCGCCAAACCCGTTGACCCCGGCTGCGGCTGACCGCATCGAACACGACTTCCTCACGACCCTTCGTATGGATGTCCTATCGGGCGCAATCGATCCGGGTTCCATCGAGATCATCCGGCGCATCGAGACGCCGGCACCAGATGCCTCCGTCGACACCGCGTTGTTCTCGGACGTGCAGGCCAACTATGTGATCACGAAGAACTTCACGTCCGGCGTGGTCACCGTCCAACACGTGGGCCTCACGCCCACCGACGGCACCGACACATTGCTCAACATCGAGCGTTTGCGGTTCGCCGATAGCGAGGTGCAACTTGCAGTGATGTTCAACACGGCAGCGACGGGTGATGTCGATATCGACAATCTCACTCCGACGGAGAACGAGACCCTCACGGCGACCGCCATGGTCAGCGACGAAGAAGGCATCGGCCTCGGCGGCGTGGACATCTTGTGGGAGATGCAGGTTGAGCCCGGCGTCTGGGAAGGCACCGGCAGTGGTCCAACCCTGCTGCTGACCGACCTGCACGTGGGCAAGCAGCTTCGTGCCAGCGCTGTCTTCGAGGACGGCGTGGGCGTGCCTGAGCAGGTGACCGGCACCTCGGTGACGGCACCGGTGATCAATGTGAACGACCTTCCGGTCGGCGAGCCCCGTCTCAGCGCCTCCGAATTGGTGTCGCCCGAGGCTGGTTCGCCGGTCAGCGTCGACCTCACACCGGTCACTGACGAAGACGGCATTCCTGGCACCGTGACGGTGCAGTGGACGCAGAACAACACGCTCGGTACCGGTGGTTTCACCGCAATCCCCGGAGCGACCGGCACCACTTTCACCCCACTGTTGGCACAAGAGGGCCGTCGACTGAAGGTCACCTACACCTACACCGACCTGCACGGCACGGTGGAGACCGTGCTGTCCAACGAGACCGACCGAGTGATCGTGGTTGCTCGACCGGAGTTGTCGGCCCCTGCGGTGACGGACTTCGGTCTGCGCGCCGTCGGCGCTGCGTTCCCGCAGCGACTCATCACGGTCACCAACGTCGGCACCTCGCCGCTCACGGTGAACGGCACGACAATCGGCGGTGCCAATGCGGCGCTGTTCACGGTGCTGCCGGGTGGATGTCCCGCTCCGGTGCTGCCAACCGAGTCATGCACGATCACCGTTGCGTTTGCGACGGACAGTGTTGTCGGCGCTAAGACGGCCACACTGACGCTGGCGAGCAACGACCTGCGCGGTCCGATCACCGTCGGACTCACCGGCACCCTGCGCGCCAATACGTTGCCCACCGGAATCCCCGTAGTGGACAACATCACCCCGATCGAGACCCAGACGCTGATTGCGTCGGCGGCTTCGGTCGCTGACGTCGACGGCCTCACGAACGCCACATTCAGCTACAAGTGGCAGCAGTCAGCGATCGGTGGTGCCGGTGTCATCACCGACATCGCCGGGGCAACGGGCCCGACGCTCACGTTGGCCCAGGCACAGGTGAACCGCCGAGTTCGGGTTGTCGTGACCTTCACCGACGATCTCGGATCGTTGCAGTCGGTCGTGTCGTCTCTCACCGGTATCGTCGGCGACACCTTCATCGGTAGCGCAACGAACGAGACGCTGCTGGGCACCATTGTCGACGACGTCCTGCGCGGCGGCGGCGGCAACGACAATCTCGACGGCAACGCGGGCAACGACGTGCTGTCGGGCGACGCTGGCGACGACACCCTTGCGGGCGGCGTCGGCAACGACATCTTCGAGGTTTCCGGTACCGGCGATGGCTTCGATGCGGTAAACGGCGGAACCGGCGCGGATGTCATCCGGGCGATGGCCAACGGCACCTCGATCGGTCTTCGGAGCGTGACCGCCGTGGAGAGCATCACGGCCAACGGGTTCACCAACGTGTCGATCTGGGGCAGTGCCCTCGCCGACACGTTGAACCTGAGCGCTATGACGCTGGTCGGGATCACATCGATCAACGGTGGACTCGGCAACGACATCATGAGCGGTTCGGCCGCTTCGGACAACATCAACGGCGGTCTCGGAAACGACACCCTCACCGGTAACGCCGGCGCCGACACCATTCGTGGCGGCGGGGGCATCGATGCCTCCACTCCGGGCACCGGCAACGACATCATCGCTGCCGGACTCGGTGACAGCGGCACCCACACGGTGGTGGGTTTCGACAGCAACCCGGCCGGCGGACAGGATCTCATCGATGTCCGCAGCATGGGCGTCAGGGTGGCGAACTTCGCAACATCCGTTGTGCGGACCCAGGTTGGGGCCGACACCCGCATCACAATCGGTGCGATGGTGATCCTGCTGAGAGGAGTGAACGTCACCACAGTGACAGCGCAAGATTTCATCCTGTGACCCTGTAACCCTGTCACCGGTTTCCTAACTGGGTCGACTCAGTAACTGAGTCATACAAGGATGGATACGCCCCCACTACCGCCAGCGGTAGTGGGGGCGTTCTGCGTTCTGCGTTCCGCGATGAGTCGATGGTCTTAACACTAAAAAA
>CAIWCQ010000348.1 GCA_903911165.1 uncultured Actinomycetes bacterium
GCCCGCACGCGCCCGCGGATGCATCCGCCGCCGCCGCGGCAGACATCGGAAGGCTGCGTTGATCGCACGCCCGAATAGCGTGTGCAGGCGCTCGTCACGAGTCGACCACGAGTAACCCATCAATTGCCTGACAGGTTCGTCATAGAGGCCCACCGTCACCCACACCACCAAAGGCTCCAGTGCACGCAGGTAGCACGACCACAACCAGTCAGGGATCCATTGCGCGGTCGGGGGTTTCGGCATCGAAGAAAGATCGAGCACCTCGCGCGCGGCCCAGGTGTTCTCCAGCACCTCGCGGCACATTCGATCCCAGTACTGCTCAAACTCTTCCCAGTTCGCCGGTACCGGCCGCATGCTCATGCCGTACATCGCGTACCAGTTGACGTGCTCGTCGAACAACTGCTGCTTATCCGCCGCGGTCAATCCGGCACCGAAGTGTTCGGCGGTGCGGATGGTGCCCATGAAGAACGTGGCATGCGCCCAGTAGAAGACGTCGGGGTTCAGTGCGCTGTAGCGGCGACCCTGGTCGTCGACGCCCTTGATCGAGAGGTGGTAGTCGCGCACCTCGGCACCCGTGGCGGGTGCGCGATCGCCGTCGAACACCACACCACCGATCGGATACAGCGAACGGAACAACCGGGGAATGCGTTCGGAGAAGAAGATCGAATGATCTTTGACCGCCGCACCTAACTGCGGATGCATGTTCTGCATCGACCCCGCCCACGGGCCCTGCAGCAATCCCCGCCAGTCGCCGAAGAGCTTCCAGGTCAACGAGTCCGGCCCTAAAGGCACTCGCGCGGAGCCGAATTCGCCGCCGGTTACCGGACAGCCGGCGGTCATCTCGACGTCCCGAGATTCCAAAAAACTAGCCGGAGGCCTCAGCCGCCGCCTGGGCCTCGGCCTCGGCTTTGAGCTTGGCCTGCTGCTCGGCGTACTGCTCCTCGGCCGCCGCGCGAGCCGTCCGGCCCTCCGGACTTCCCAGTGAGTTACCCGGCACACCGGGGAGCGCGAACATGTAATTGCAGTTCAGATCGAGCAGCACCTTGCTGGTTGAGTTACCACCGGAGTCGAGGAAACTCGCGCTTCGGGACCCGCTGACGATGCAGGCTCCGGTGGGCAGAAATGTGCCGAACCGGCTCGAGATGACCGCGGATTGCCCGGACGAGGCGATCGCGTTGGCCGCGTCGTTGTAGGTCTGTCCGACATATTCATTAATCGCTACTGCCGGGCCTGTGCCGAACACGGCAGACAGTGCCGCCAGAGTACCGACCAGTCCGGCGCCACGAACCAGAGCTTTTGTCACTGCACCTACCTCCACGCTCACCATCGATGCTCCACGCTCACCAGCGAGATCAACCACAAGCCGTAAGGCGAAATATACCGTCCGGGCCTCCTTTGCGCAGCACCGGGCGACATGCCGACCAGCATCGGCACTTGAATGTCACCGTCGGACACAGATATATTGATGCGGTGGCTATATTGGTGAGACCACGAGATACAGATTCCCGGAGGGTCCATGTCTGAAGACCTGCCCAACATCGAACTCCTGCGCGCGCTCGAACCGGTCGCGGAGAAGCTCATCAACCGCCACTTGTCGATGACGAAGGACTGGAACCCGCACGACTACATTCCCTGGTCGGAGGGCAAGAATTACTACGCCCTGGGCGGTCAGGACTGGGACCCAGATCAGGCCAAGCTTTCCGATGTCGCCCGCGTCGCGATGGTGCAGAACCTGCTGACCGAGGACAACCTGCCGGCGTATCACCGTGAGATCGCGATGAACTTCTCGATGGACAGCGCGTGGGGCTACTGGGTCAACCGCTGGACCGCCGAGGAAAACCGCCACGGCATCTCGATCCGCGACTACCTGGTGGTCACCCGCAACTGCGACCCCGTCGAACTCGAAGAGTTGCGGGTGGAGCAGATGACCCGCGGGTTCAGCCCGGGCCAAAACGCGCAGGGCGACCTTTTCGCCGAAAGCCTGTTCGACGCGGTGATGTATGTCAGCTTCCAGGAGTTGGCCACCCGGGTCTCGCACCGCAACACCGGCAAGGCTTGCAACGATCCCGTGGCCGAACAACTGCTGGCCCGGATCTCCAACGACGAGAACCTGCACATGATCTTTTACCGTGACGTCAGCGCGGCCGGGCTGGACATCGCCCCGAACCAGGCGATCAAATCGGTGCACCGGATTTTGAGCAACTTCAGGATGCCTGGATCCACCGTGCCGGAATTCCGCCGCAAGGCTGTCGTCATCGCCACCGGCGGCATCTACGACCCGCGGATCCACCTCGAAGACGTCGTGATGCCAATCCTCAAGAAGTGGCGCATCTTCGAGCGTGGCGACTTCACCGGCGAGGGCGCCCGGATGCGCGACGAACTCGGCACGTTTATCGAAGATCTCGAGGTGACATGCGTCAAGTTCGAGGAAGCGAAGGCGCGCAAGCTAGACCGGGACGCGAAGCTGGCGGAGAAGCGGGCCGCCAAGTCCGTACTGGCCGGCGCCGCGCCCTAGCCGGCGCACTATGAATCCTGCCGCCACGGCGCCGGCTGCAACCGGGCTGCGGATCGGGTCGCTTTCACTGCGCAGCCCGGTAGTCCTGGCGCCCATGGCCGGGGTGACCAACGTTGCGTTCCGAACTCTGTGCCGCGAACTCGAGGAGCAACGGGCCGGCACAGTCAGCGGGCTCTACGTATGCGAGATGGTCACCGCGCGTGCTTTGGTCGAACGGCACCCCGTCACCATGCATATGACGACATTCTCCCCCGCTGAGTCGCCTCGATCCCTCCAGCTCTATGCCGTCGACCCGGCGAACACCTACGACGCGGTGCGGATGATCGCCGAGGACGGCCTCGCCGACCACGTCGACATGAACTTCGGCTGCCCGGTACCCAAGGTGACCCGCCGCGGCGGCGGAGCCGCCCTGCCCTACAAACGCCGACTGTTCGCCCAGATCGTCGGCGCCGCCGTACGAGCCACCGCAGGCACCTCGATCCCGGTGACGGTCAAGTTCCGTGTCGGCATCGACGATGCGCATCACACCCACCTCGATGCCGGCCGGATCGCCGAGCAGGAGGGTGCGGCCGCGGTGGCACTGCATGCCCGGACCGCAGCCCAGCGCTACTCGGGAGCGGCGGATTGGAATCGGATCGGTGAACTCAAGGCGGCCGTCACCTCGATCCCGGTGCTGGGCAACGGCGACATCTTCGAGGCCGCGGACGCCGGCACGATGATGGCCGCCACCGGTTGCGACGGCGTCGTCATCGGCCGGGGGTGCCTGGGCCGGCCGTGGCTGTTCGCCGAGTTGTCCGCGGCGTTCACCGGCGCTCCGGCACCGACGCCACCCACCCTGGGAGAGGTCGCCGACATCATCCGTCGCCACGCTGTCCTGCTGGCTGCCCACTTCGGCGAGGACAAGGGCATGCGCGACATTCGCAAGCATGTTGCCTGGTACCTGCACGGCTTCCCGGCCGGGTCGGACCTGCGGCGATCGTTAGCGCTGGTCAGCACGCTGGATGAACTCGACCTCCTGCTGGACCAACTGGATCGCTCGGTCGCGTTTCCGGCTGCCGCAGGCGGGCCCCGCGGACGGCAGGGTTCGGCCGCGGCGGTGTCTTTGCCACAGGGATGGCTCGACGACCCCGATGATCCCACGGTGCCGGTCGGCGCCGACGTCATGAACTCCGGTGGCTGAGCCACCTGCCGGACCCCGGGGTGGTGACGAATCAGACGATGACCTCGCACTCTCTCAGGTTCAGTTAGTAAGCTATTGATTCTGTTGTAAATCTGGGCCTTCGGGTGGTCCCCGGGGGTCTACGGATTGGCAACCCGGATGCCGGAGAATCCCGCATCGCGGTTGCGGGACGCAGTGACGCGTTCGCGACAATCTGAAAGCCGGAGGCTGGCTGGAATATGAGTGAC
>CAIWCQ010000349.1 GCA_903911165.1 uncultured Actinomycetes bacterium
GACGGCAGCAGTTGCGGGCCGCGTCGCTGTGACAGCGGATGGCCGGTGACGAGTGCGTCGCCAGCCACCAGCACGCCGTCAACCACATACGAGCAGTGCCCGCTGGTGTGCCCGGGCGTCGGTAGTGCCCTCGGCCGGCCGGGCAGGGTCGCGGCGATCTCGGCGGTCAGTGCCCGGGCAGCGGGTATGCCCTCACGTACCAGGCCTCCCTTGGCCGCCACCTGCGCCGACCACCGCAGCCACCTCGGCCGCCAGGCCTGGGTCACCAGTGCAGCCGGGGACGCCTGCTCGAGGTAGTCGCGACGGGCGTGGGCCACTTCTGCGGGATGGCAATACACCGGCGTGCCGTGGGTTTTGGCGAACCAGATCGCGGAGCCTAGGTGATCGATGTGGGCGTGCGTCAGCAGGATCGCGGTGAGATCCTCGGGTCCGAAACCCAGGCTGCGCAGCGATGTCAGCACATCGTCACGATTGCCCGGAAAGCCGGCGTCGATCAGCATTACCCCCGAACTGTCGGCCACGATCGTCCAGTTGACCAGCTCGGTCCGCACCAGATGCACGGTCGCGGTAACGGCGGTCAACACCGGGGCCATGTCCGCAGTGTAAGTAGGCCTGGGGTAGAAACGTGGGTGTGGCTGAACTGAGGTTGGGATACAAGGCGTCGGCGGAGCAGTTCGCGCCGCGCGAGTTGGTCGAGTTGGGTGTGCTGGCCGAGGCGCACGGCATGGACAGTGCGTCGGTGAGCGATCACTTCCAGCCCTGGCGCCACGAAGGCGGGCACGCGCCGTTCGCGCTGTCGTGGCTGACTGCCGTCGGGGAGCGCACCAAGCGGATCACCCTCGGCACCTCGGTGCTGACGCCGACGTTCCGGTACAACCCCGCCGTGATGGCCCAGGCCTTCGCCACCATGGGGTGCCTCTATCCCGGGCGGATCTTCCTCGGGGTCGGCACCGGCGAGGCACTCAACGAGATCGCCACCGGATTCACCGGCGAGTGGCCGGAATTCAAGGAGCGCTTCGCCCGGCTGCGCGAGTCGGTCCGGTTGATGCGCGAATTGTGGCGCGGCGAGCGGACGGACTTCGACGGCGACTACTACCACCTCAAGGGCGCCACCCTCTACGACGTTCCCGCCGAGGGAGTGCCGGTGTACATCGCGGCCGGCGGACCGGCGGTGGCCAAGTACGCCGGCCGGGCCGGCGACGGTTTCATCTGCACCTCCGGCAAGGGCGAGGAGCTCTACACCGAGAAGCTGATCCCGGCCGTCCTGGAAGGGGCTGCGCTGTCGGAGCGCAATGCCGCCGACATCGACAAGATGATCGAGATCAAGATCTCCTACGACACCGATCCCCAAGCGGCGCTGGACAACTGTCGGTTCTGGGCGCCGCTGTCGCTGACCCCGGAGCAAAAGCACAGCGTGTCCGATCCGATGGAGATGGAGCGCCTCGCTGATGAGTTGCCCATCGAGCAGGTCGCCCGGCGCTGGATCGTGTCCTCCGATCCTGACGAGGCCGTGGAGAAGGTAGCCGACTACCTCAAGTACGGGCTCAACCATCTGGTCTTCCACGCGCCCGGCCACGATCAGCGCCGGTTCCTGGAACTCTTCGAGCGCGATCTGGCGCCTCGGCTTCGCAAACTGGGCTAACCGGCGGGCCGAGTAGGGGATGCTGTCGTCGTGACAACTGGTCGCCCCGCGAAGGGCCCCATCTCCATCTACGTCGCCTCGCCGGAAGGCGAGACCGGCAAGTCCACCATCGCCTTGGGCATCGTGCACCGGCTCTCGGCGATGGTGCCGAGGGTCGGGGTGTTCCGGCCGATCACCCGCCGCGAGGACACCGACTACATCCTCGAGTTGCTGCTGGCCTCCAGCAGTGCCGGGCTTTCCTACTCCGACTGCGTCGGCGTGAGCTATCAGCGCCTGCATTCCGACACCGACTCCGCGATCGCCGACATCGTCGACCGCTACCACGACGTCGCCGACCGGTGCGACGCCGTAGTGATTGTCGGCTCCGACTACACCGATGTCGCCACCCCCACCGAACTCAGTGTCAACGCCCGCATCGCCGTCAACCTCGGCGCGCCGGTGGTGCTGTCGGTGCGCGGGTTCGGCCGCACTCCTGAGGAGATCGCTGAGGCCATCGAACTGTGCCTGGCCGAGTTGAACGCCCAGCACGCTCACACCGCGGCCGTGGTCGCCAACCGCTGCGAGCCCGACAAGATGGCGGCGGTCGCCCGCGCCTGCGAAGGTCTGGGACCGCGGGTGTACGTGCTTCCCGAGGAGCCCCTGCTGGTGGCACCGACCGTCGCCGAACTGTGTTCGGCGGTTACCGGCACAGTCGTACACGGCGACGCCTCCCTGATGGCGCGCGAGGTGATGGACGTGATGGTGGCTGGCATGACCGCCGATCACGTGCTCGAGCGGCTCAGCGAAGGTGCCGCCGTGATCACCCCGGGTGACCGCTCCGACGTCGTGCTCGCGGTGGCCAGCGCGCACGCCGCGGAGGGATTTCCGTCGATGTCGGCGATCATCCTCAACGGCGGGCTGCCCCTGCATCGAGAGGTCGCTCGGTTGGTCACCGGCCTGGGTCTGCGGCTGCCGGTCATCGCCACCGACCTGGATACCTTCGCAACCGCCAGTGCGGTGGCGAACACCCGCGGTCGGGTGACGGCGGACTCGCAGACGAAGATCGATACCGCGATCGAACTCATGGAGCGCCACGTCGACGTCGGGGATCTGCTTGCGCGGCTGGCAATCCCCATCCCCACGGTGACCACGCCACAGATGTTCGCCTACCAGCTCATGGAACGCGCCCGCGCCGATCGGCGGCGCATTGTGCTACCCGAGGGCGACGACGACCGCATCCTGCAGGCGGCCGGCCGTATCCTGCGCCGTGGACTCGCCGACCTGACAATCCTCGGCGATGAACCCCAGGTGCGTTCCCGCGCAGCGGAACTCGGTGTCGACCTCGGTGCAGCGACGGTCATCGATCCCCGCACCAGCGAGTTGTGTGAACAGTTCGCCGCCCAGTACGCCGAACTTCGCAAGCACAAGGGCGTCACGCTTGAGCAGGCGCGCGAGACCATCTGCGACGTGTCCTACTTCGGCACCATGCTGGTACACAACGACATCGTTGACGGTATGGTCTCTGGCGCCGCCCACACCACCGCACATACCGTGAAACCTGCCTTCGAGATCATCAAGACCCAGCTCGGCGTCTCCACGGTGTCCAGTATTTTTCTGATGTGCCTGTCCGACCGCGTGCTCGCCTATGGAGACTGCGCGATCGTGCCGGATCCCTCCGCCGAGGAACTCGCCGATATCGCAATCAGCTCGGCCCGGACCGCCGCCCAGTTCGGTATCGATCCACGGGTAGCAATGTTGAGCTACTCCACTGGTGAGTCCGGCAGCGGGGCCGGCGTCGATAAGGTCAGGGCTGCAACCGAACTCGTGCGACAGCGCGATCCCCAACTGCTCGTAGAGGGTCCGATTCAGTACGACGCCGCCGTCGACCCGACCGTGGCCGAGGCCAAGATGCCGGACTCGACTGTTGCCGGCCGGGCCACCGTGCTGATCTTTCCCGACCTCAACACCGGCAATAACACCTACAAGGCGGTGCAGCGCAGTGCGGGTGCGATCGCGATCGGTCCGGTCCTGCAGGGACTCAATAAGCCGGTCAACGACCTTTCCCGTGGTGCGTTGGTCGAGGACATCGTCTACACCGTCGCGATCACCGCAATCCAGGCTCAGGGCATTTGATGACCGGTACCGTCCTGGTTCTCAACTCGGGGTCGTCGTCGCTGAAATACTCTCTGGTGCAACCCGATACCGGTGATTCATTGGTTGACGGGATCATCGAACGGATCGGCGAGGACGGTGGAGTCGCCGATCACGAGGCCGCGCTGCGAGCGGTGTTCGAGGTGTTGGCACCGGGCGGGCGGGATCTGGCAGATCTTCAGCTGGTGGCTGTCGGCCATCGGGTGGTTCACGGTGGCCCTGATCTTTATCGGCCGACAATCATCGACGCCGATCTGATTGAAGCGCTGCGGGAATTGGCTCCGTTGGCACCCCTGCACAACCCGCCCGCGGTGCTGGGCATCGAAGTAGCTCTCCGGATACTCCCGGATCTGCCGCACGTTGCCGTATTCGACACCGCGTTCTTTCACGATCTGCCGCCGGCGGCGGCGACCTACGCGATCGACCGCGAGATCGCGGCACGCTGGAAGATCCGCCGATATGGCTTTCATGGAACATCGCATCGGTTCGTCAGCGAGCAGGCCGCCGGGTTCCTCGGGGTACCCCTCGACTCGCTTAACCAGATCGTGCTGCATCTGGGAAATGGCGCGTCGGCCTCGGCGATCGCTGGTGGCCGTCCGGTCGACACCTCGATGGGTCTCACCCCGCTGGAGGGACTGGTGATGGGCAGCCGATCCGGTGACATCGATCCAGGCATCATCGGCTACCTCTGGCGTGAGGCCGACATGGCGGTCGATGAGATCGAGACGATGCTCAACCGGCACTCCGGGATGCTGGGGCTCAGTGGCGAGACGGATTTCCGCGCGGTCCACACCCGTATCGAGGCCGGTGATGAGGCGGCGAGACTTGCTTACGAGGTCTATATCCACCGGCTGCGCAAGTACATCGGTGGATATCTCGCCGTGCTCGGGAGAACCGACGTGATCACGTTCACCGCCGGCGTTGGAGAGAATGACGCGAAGGTCCGCCGGGATGCGTTGCGCGGCGTGGAAAGTCTTGGCATCGAACTCGACGACACGCTCAACGAGGACCCAGCACGCGGCCCACGTCGGATATCGGCGGAAACCTCGCGGATCACGGTTCTGGTGATCCCCACCGACGAGGAACTCGCTATTGCCCGGGCCGCTGCCGCCGCCGTCTGAGCCGGGAGAATCAGAACGTCGTCAGCGGCCGTACCTCGTTGGCCATGTCCACCAGCGCGTAGCGGTGAGTCTGGCTGGTGGCCACCCGCGCCAGACTGCGCAGCGAGGATTCAACGCCCAGTCGCAGGCCGTGATCGGTGAATGGGAAACCCAGTATCGGATTCGGCCGAGGGGCGTGGCCGGGGATCCAGTCCAATGCAGTGCCGAGAACCAGAGCCCGGATCTGCAGCACCCGCGGTTCGGTGTCGGGCAGTGCCTCGACGCGCCGCGCAGCGTCGCGGATCTGTTCCTCGGTGAGTTCACTGGCCGAGCGGCCGGACAGCAGCGTCACCGAACTGGTCAAGCGCGCGGTGGTGAAATGTCGCGAGCCGACGGGCACTTCGTCGAGTGTGGTGACCGATGCGTCGCGATCACCTTCGACGGACTGCGCACGTGCCAGGCCGAAGCCCGCTGAGATGATGTTGTTGTCGGTGTGCCAGACCGTCTCGTAGAAGGGGCGCTCGTCGGAGTTGCCGGCCAGTTCCGCGGTGGCGGCTAGGGCCAGTTTGGGTGCCAACTCGCCGGGAAATGTGGCCAGCACCTCGGTGAAATGTTTTGCCGCCGAGTCGTAGTCACTGGTGAGTAGTTCCGAGACCGCTTTGAACCACACCAGTCGCCATTGCCAACCCACCCGCTCAGCCAGGTCGTCGAGCTTGCGGTTGGCCTTGGCCACATCGCCGAGGTCGAGCAGTGCGCGGATCTCCATCAGCGGCAGTTCTACCGAGTCGGACAGGTCGACGCCTTCGGAGTCCGGGCCCTCGTGCCGGGCCGCGCGCAGCGAGTCCAGGGTTTGCACCGGCTGGGACAGCACCGTCGCGGAGAGCACCGTCGCGGCCACGTCGGAGGGATTGACCAGCGGTACCGGCAGAGCGGTGACGATCTCCGGCGCGGTGAGCTTCGCGGTGTGCAGTAGGCCGTCGAGATAGACGTCGGTGTGTGCGACGAGAAGTTCCACCCCGAACGTCGATCGGGTGCGGGTGAACACCGTCGACAGACCCGGCCGTGGCGCGCCGGTGTCGGCGGCGACCACCTCGCGCAGTACGCCGAGTAGCTGCGAGGACATCTCCTCGGTGCTGACGAATCGCCGTCTCGGATCGGGATCGATGGCGCGGCGAAGCAGCCTGGCGAACGAGTCGTATCTGTCCAGCACCGCGTCGTCTTCGGGCAGGCCGTCAACGTAGCGACCGTTTCGGGTGCGCAGGTTCAGCGTGAGAGCCGCCAGCGTTCTCCCGACGGTGTAGATATCGGTCGCCACCGTCGGACCGGAACGGACGATCTCGGGCGCCTGGTACCCGGGTGTGCCGTAGAGATAGCCGAAGGAGTTGACCGGTGACACCGCCCCGAGGTCGATCAGCTTGAGTTGCTCCTCGGTGACCATGATGTTCTCCGGCTTGAGATCGTTGTAGCACAGACCTATTGAATGCAGGTATCCCATTGCCGGCAGGATCTCAAGCATGTAGGCGATCGCTTCTGAGACCGGAAGGCGCTCTCCCCGAATCGGTTTGAGCGACTTGCCGCCGACGTACTCCATGACGATGTAGCCGATCGGTTCGCCGCGGGAGTCCGGATGCTCGACGAAGTTGAAGATCTTGACGATTGACGGGTGTGCCACTTCGGCGAGGAACTGCCGCTCGGCCATCGCGATGGCCTGGGCTTCGGCATCACCGGAATGCACCAGGCCCTTGAGCACGATCGGGCGTTCGTTGACGTTGTGGTCGACAGCCAGGTAAACCCAGCCGAGTCCGCCGTGTGCGACACAGCCTTTGATCTCGTACTGGTCGGCGACCATGTTTCCGGGGTTCAGTTGGGGCAGGAAGGAATAAGCGCTGCCGCAGTTAGGGCAGCAGCCCTCAGACTGGCCC